>CAJCIY010000027.1 GCA_903970495.1 Candidatus Melainabacteria bacterium
TCCACCGCCACAACCACGACGGTCCGGCCACCCCAGAGGGTGACCGGACCGGTCGGGACGACGACGAGCTAGATGTCGTAGTACATCTGGAACTCGTACGGGTGCGGGCGGAGCCGCATCGGCGCGATCTCGTTGGTGCGCTTGTAGTCGATCCACGTCTCGATCAGGTCGGGGGTGAACACGCCGCCCTCGAGCAGGTAGTCGTGATCGGCCTCGAGGGTGTCGAGCACCGCGTCGAGAGAGGCCGGCACCTGCGGCACCGACGCCAGCTCCTCCGGGGGCAGCTCGTAGAGGTCCTTGTCGACCGGGGCGTGCGGCTCGATCTTGTTCTTGATGCCGTCGAGGCCCGCCATCATCATCGCGGAGAAGGCCAGGTACGGGTTGCTCGACGGGTCCGGGCAGCGGAACTCGAGGCGCTTCGCCTTCGGGTTGGTGCCCGACAGCGGGATGCGGATGCAGGCCGAGCGGTTGCGCTGGCTGTAGACCAGGTTGACCGGGGCCTCGAAGCCCGGCACCAGGCGGTGGTACGAGTTCACCGTCGGGTTGGTGAAGGCCAGGAGCGAGGGCGCGTGCTTGAGCAGGCCGCCGATGTAGTAGCGCGCCATGTCCGAGAGGCCGGCGTAGCCGATCTCGTCGGCGAACAGCGGCTGGCCGTCCTTCCACAGCGACTGGTGGCAGTGCATGCCCGAGCCGTTGTCGCCGAAGACCGGCTTCGGCATGAAGGTCGCGGTCTTGCCGTTGCGCCAGGCCACGTTCTTGACGATGTACTTGAACATCATCAGGTCGTCCGCCGCGGCGAGCAGGGTGTTGAACTTGTAGTTGATCTCGGCCTGGCCGGCGGAGCCCACCTCGTGGTGCGCCCGCTCGATCTCCATGCCGGCCTTCTCGATCTCGATGACCATCTCGTCGCGGAGGTCCGCGTAGTGGTCGGTCGGCGAGACCGGGAAGTAGCCGCCCTTCGTGCGCTGCTTGTAGCCGAGGTTGCCACCGGGGGTGTCGGCGCCGGTGTTCCACGCCGCCGACTCCGCGTCGATGTAGTGGTAGCTCGAGCCGGCGGTGGTGTCGTAGCGGATCGAGTCGAAGACGTAGAACTCCGCCTCGGGCCCGAAGTAGCAGGTGTCCGCGATGCCGGACCCCTTGAGGTACGCCTCGGCCTTCTTCGCGACGTTCCGCGGGTCGCGGGTGTACTGCTCGCCGGTCAGCGGGTCGTGGATGAAGAAGTTGAGCATCAGCGTCTTGTGCTGGCGGAACGGGTCCTCGCGGGCCGTCGTCACGTCGGGCAGCAGCTGCATGTCGGACTCGTGGATGGCCTGGAAGCCGCGTACGGACGAGCCGTCGAAGCCGAGGCCGTCGCTGAAGACGCTCTCCTTCATGGCGTTCGCGGTCAGCGTGAAGTGCTGCATGACGCCGGGCAGGTCGCAGAACCGGACGTCGACGAACTCGATGTCGTTGTCCTTGACGTATGCCAGCAGCTCGTCGGGCGTGGTGAACAAGCGGACCTCCCGGGGCCGTGCACGGGGTCGCGGGCGCTCCGCGGCCGGTCCGGACGCTAGCCCCGAGCGATTTCCCAGCCGTGACAGGTCTGTTTCACCGGCGTTTCGACGAGCTAGGAACACCCGGCACCCGCTCTAGGATCCGGACGTGACCACAGAGCCGTCGTCCGTGACGCAGACCGATGTCCGCGCCCTGGCCGACGAGCTCCACGGCCGGCTCCTCGAGCACGACCCGCTGGCCGCCAGCATGTACGGGATCGAGGCCTATGACGGCCTGCTGCCCGACGTGTCCGAGCCGGCCGGGCGGCAGCTGGTCGCCGAGGTCAGCGGGATCCTCGAGCGGGCCGACGCGCTGACGGCGACCTCGGCCGACGACGCGGTCACGCTGGCCGCGCTGCTGAACGCGGCGAACAGCGCGATCTCCTACGAGCAGGTCGCGGCGCTCGAGTTCACGACCTCTTCGTTCGAGCACGGTCCCGGCCTGCTGATGCTCGTCGCGAGCGACACCGCGCCGCAGACGGCCGAGGCCGCGGCCGCCCACCTCGGGCGGGCCCGCGGGTACGCCGCCTACGTCGACGCCTGCGCCGAGCGGCTCCGGGCCGGGGCCGCCGCGGGGCGTACGCCCGTCGCGGCCCTGCTCGACCGGACCGCCGCGCAGCTCGCCGGCTGGCTGGCGGGGGACAGCCCCGACGCGCTGAGCGCCGTACCTGCCCCCGCCGACGCGCCGGAGTTCGCCGCCGAGCTGGCCGACGTGGTCGCCACGCAGGCCCGGCCGGCGATCGAGCGCTACCACGCGCTGCTGACCGGCACCCTGCTGCCGCTCGCGCGCGACGACGACCACGTCGGGCTCGTCCACCTGCCGGGCGGCGCCGAGGACTACGACCGGATGGTCGCCGTCCACACCACGCTGCCGACCACGGCGGCCGAGGTCCACGCCGCCGGGGAGCGGCTGCTCGCGGAGATCGGCGCGCGGATGACCGAGCTCGGCGCCGGCCTCGGGCAGTCGGACCTGCCGTCGCTGCTGGGACACATGGTCGAGGTCAGCGCCGCCTCCGACCCGGTCGCCGCGATGGCGACCGCCCGCGAGGTCGTCCGCCGCGCGGAGGCCGTCGCTCCCGACTGGTTCTCCGCGCCGCTGCCCGGCCCGTGCCGGGTCGAGGCGATGGACGCCGGCCTCGCGAAGGCCGGGATGGCGCCGCA
Source organism: Candidatus Melainabacteria bacterium (assembly GCA_903970495.1). GTDB lineage: Bacteria > Actinomycetota > Actinomycetes > Mycobacteriales > CAJCIY01 > CAJCIY01. The sequence goes on from CAJCIY010000027.1 coordinate 2,694, forward strand.
CTACATCCCGCCGCTGCCCGACGGCAGCCGCGCAGGCAAGTACGCCTTCAACGCCGAGATCGCCGGCGCCGGCGGCGGCTGGGACCTGGAGTCGGTCGCGTTCCACGAAGCCGTCCCCGGACACCACCTGCAGATCGCGCGCGACCTGCTGCGGACCGATCTCCCCGCGATCCAGCGGCAGTGGAGCGTCACCGCGTTCGTCGAGGGCTGGGGCCTGTACGCCGAGGTCCTCGCCGAGGAGATGGGCCTGTACTCCAGCGCCGAGACGCGGCTGGGGTCGCTCGCGATGCAGGCGCTCCGCGCCGCCCGGCTCGTCGTCGACACCGGCATGCACGGCCTGGGCTGGAGCCGCGGGCGCGCGCTGCGACGGATGGTCGACACCGTCCCGCTGCCCGCCGGCATGCTCGCCGCCGAGATCGACCGGTACGTCGCGATGCCGGGCCAGGCGCTGGCGTACATGACCGGGCAGCGGGAGCTGCTCCGGCTGCGGGCGGCGGCCGCCGAGACCCTCGGTGCCCGGTTCGACGTACGCGGGTTCCACGACGCCGTCCTCGGCCACGGCCAGGTGCCGCTGCCCGCCGTCGCCGCCGCCGTCGACGCCTGGGTCGCGACCGTGGGCTCGGCGGCGTGACGCAGCCCAAGCGCTCCTGGCTCGACGGGCCGCCCGGCCGGGCGTCGGGCTACCCGGGCGACCGGCTCGGGCTGCCGCAGCGCGGCCGCGGCTCGGTCGGCGGCCAGGGCGAGAAGCTCGGTGCGTTCCTCATCGACCTGATCGTGGCCGGCGTCGTGACGTTCCTGGCCGTACGCCCGCACTCCGAGCACTCCTACCAGGTGGAGAACGCGATCGCCGACGCGGTCTTCGTCTTCCTCACGGCGGCGGCGCTGTCGCTCTCCGGCCGCACGATCGGGATGCGGTTCCTGGGCCTGCAGGTGGTGCGCCTCGACGGCAGGCGGATGGGCTGGCGGTCGCTCCCGCGGCAGATCCTCGTCGGGTTGCTGGTGCCGGCGATCATCGTCAACCGGGACCGGCGCGGGCTGCACGACCAGTGGCTGCGGACGATGGTCGTGCACGTCGCCTGAGGCGGACTAGCGGATCTTGCCCCGCGGCATCCGGGTGGGCATCGGCCCCTTGGGCAGCGGCACCGCGGTGTTCGCGACCGCCTTCAGCTTCACGTTGAGCGTCTTGACCTCGGCCGGCTTGAGGGTGCGCGGCAGCTTTACCAGCGTCGTCGACAGCTTCGCGAGGACGACGTCGTCGCCGATGACGTACTCGTGGATCGGCGCGTCGGGGGCGACGCGGCGCACCCGACGGGACTCGGTGCGCAGCAGCTCCCGGGCCGCGTGGGGACGGCCCTCGGCCAGCAGGATGATGCCGGGCCGGCCGACGACGCGGTGGACGAAGTCCTGGTTGCGGGTGAACTGGACCGCCTCGGTGATCTTCCAGTCACCGCGCATCCGGCGTACGACCTCGAGCGCCACCCCGGGCCGGTCGGCGACGTCGGACAGGACGGCCTTCTCCGCCCGGCGGCCGAGGAACACGAAGGCGGCCATGAGACCGAGCAGGACGCCGAGGATCGGCAGGATGATCACGTGGCCGAGCGCGAACCCGAGCCCGACGAAGATCGCGATCACGACGATGCCGAGGACGGCGGCACGCCAGATCGCGGCGGGCTCCTGCCGGCGCAGGATGCCCAGCGCGGCCTTGATCTGGGCGGCCTGACCCGGCTCGCCGCTGTCGGTCTTGGGCTTGCGGCCGAAACGTCGCTTCGGCGCCGGCGCTGCTGCAGGGGTACGGGCCACGGCTGCCGAGCCTAGTCGGCGCCGGGGCCGGGGGCGCTCAGTCCCGGGGAGCCTGCAGCAGGTCGGCGACCTCGGCGTCGACCTGCTGCCGTTCGCGGCGACCGGCCGAGGCGACGCCCATCGCGCGGTAGGCGTTGCGGCGCGAGCCGTGCTGCAGTCCGTGCGGGAACAGCGCGAGCAGCGGCTCGGCCAGCGCTGGGTCGACGGGGAGGCGGGGGACGGGGATCGCGATCATGACGGCCTCCGGCCGGGATCGAGGGTGCCTCAGGTGCTGGACACAGTCTCGGCGGCGACGGTGTCGGGTCCGTTGCCCGCGTGTGAACGTGCTGCAACACCCGCGCGCCGCTCGAGCGCCTGGGCGTGCAGCCGCCCGGCCCGGTAGGAGGAGCGCACCAGCGGACCGGACATCACGCCCGCGAAGCCGAGCGCCAGCGCGTCCGCCTCGAGCGCCGCGAACTCCTCGGGGTGCACCCACCGTTCGACCGGGTGGTGGCGCGGCGAGGGGCGGAGGTACTGCGTGATGGTCAGCAGGTCGCAGCCCGCCTCGTGCAGGTCGGCCATCGCGTCGCGCACCTCCGCGAGCGTCTCGCCCATGCCGAGGATGAGGTTGGACTTCGTGACCAGGCCGGCGTCGCGGGCCTGCGTGATGACGTCGAGGGAGCGGTCGTAGCGGAACGCCGGGCGGATCCGCTTGAAGATCCGCGGTACCGTCTCGAGGTTGTGCGCCAGCACCTCGGGGCGGCTGCCGAAGACCTCGGCCAGCAGCGTCGGGTTCGCATGGAAGTCGGGGATGAGCAGCTCGACGCCGCAGCCCGGCAGCTGGCGGTGGATCTCCCGGACGGTCTCCGCATAGAGCCAGACGCCCTCGTCGGGCAGGTCGTCGCGGGCGACGCCGGTGACCGTGGCGTACTTCAGGCCCATCGTGGCGACCGACTCGGCGACGCGGCGGGGCTCGTCGCGGTCGAGCGGGTCGGGCCTGCCGGTGTCGATCTGGCAGAAGTCGCAGCGGCGGGTGCACTGGCTGCCGCCGATGAGGAAGGTCGCCTCGCGGTCCTCCCAGCACTCGTAGATGTTGGGGCAGCCGGCCTCCTCGCAGACGGTGTGCAGGCCCTCGCGCTTCACCAGCTGCGTCAGCTCGCGGTGGTTGGGGCCGGTCTTCAGGCGCGTCTTGATCCACGGCGGTTTGCGCTCGATCGGCGTCTCGGCGTTGCGCACCTCGAGGCGCAGCATCTTGCGCCCGTCGGGGCTGATGGTCGTCACAGCGCGTCCAGGTGCTTCTCGACGGCCACCCGCGCCTCATCGAGGGTCACGTCGCGGCCGAGCTCCTGGCTCAGGCTGCTGACGGCGGCGTCGCGGATGCCGCAGGCGACGATGAGGTCGTACGCGGCCAGGTCTGGGTCGGCGTTGACCGCGAAGCCGTGCATCGTGACGCCCTGGCTGACGCGGATGCCGACGGCGCCGATCTTGCGCTGCGCGTCGGTGGTCCAGACGCCGGAGCGGCCCTCGACGCGGGTCGTCTCGAGACCGAGGTCGGCGGCGGCGTCGATCATGACCTGCTCGACGCGGCGGACGTAGGCGACGACGTCGACGGGCTCGGCCAGGTGCACGACGGGGTAACCCACCAGCTGGCCCGGTCCATGCCAGGTGATCTTGCCGCCGCGGTCCACGTCGACCACAGCGACCGTCGGGTCGGTGGGGCGCTCGTCGTCGGCGGTCCGGCGGCCCGCGGTGTAGACGCAATCGTGCTCGAGCAGCAACACGGTGTCGGGCTCGTCGCCGGCGACGACGGCGGCGTGCAGGGCGCGCTGCCGGTCGAGGGCGTCGGCGTACCCGATCCGTCCCAGCCACTCCACCCGCACCCCTCGAGGGTACGCGCGGCTCGGCGTCAGACCGGCGGTCGCGGGTCACCGAACGGCGGCACCGCGAGGCTCAGCGCGGCAGGGGGGCGGCGGGCAGGCGGCGGGGCTCGAGCCGCGTCTCGACCGCCTCGACCTCGCCGGGCTCGACGTGCCAGCCGTAGCAGTCGTCGCGCTCGCTCACGACCTCGACCAGCTCGGTGCCGCGGTAGAGCAGTCCGACGCCGTCGTCGCTGGCGTACCCGGCGTTCAGCGTCCCGTCCTGGACCAGCGACTGGTAGAGCGGCCGGCGCCGCTTCTCGGAGTCGTAGTGCGGGCAGTTCGAGTACGGCAGCATCCCGAGGCCGGTCGTGATCGGGGACAGCTCGTAGGTGAACGAGTCCGTCGTGCCGCCCTGGTGCCAGCACAGGCTGCCGGCGCTGACGCCGCCGAGCACGACGCCCGCCTCCCACGCGGTGCGCATCGCCTGGTCGTACCCGTGCAGCCGCCACAGCGCGAGCAGGTTCGCGACCGAGCCGCCGCCGACCCAGACCACGTCGCACGAGAGCAGGTGCTCGGTGACGTCCGCGACGTTGGGCATCGGGTAGGCCTGCAGGTGCGTCGGCATCCAGCCGGCCTGCGCGAAGGCCTGGTACATCCACACCTGGTAGCGGTCGTTGTCGCCCATCGCGGTGCCGACGTAGCAGACCTTCGGCGTGCCGAGCGCGCCCGACAGCTCGACGGCGTAGCGGAGCAGCGGCGCGACGACGGGGGACTGCCGCAGGCCTGCCATGAGGCCGCCGCTCGTGGCCAGGATCGTCGGGGCGTCCGCGGTCATGAGATCTCCAGATCGGTGAGGACGGCGGCCGCGGCGCGGCGGCCGGAGACGAGGGCGCCCTGCGTCGAGGCGGTGTCGCGGTGGGCACCCGCGACGTACACCCCGGGGCGGACGCGGACCGGCTTGCGGAGCGAGCCGAGCGGCGGCGGCTG
>CAJCIY010000028.1 GCA_903970495.1 Candidatus Melainabacteria bacterium
CCGGTCTCACCCCGCGCCAGCGGAAGGTCCTGGAAGTGATCCGCGACGCTGTCGCCGCGCGGGGCTACCCGCCGAGCGTGCGGGAGATCGGCGAGGCCGTCGGTCTCACGTCCTCGTCGTCGGTCGCACACCAGCTCAAGACGCTGCAGGCGAAGGGGTATCTGCGCCGTGACCCCAACCGGCCCCGCGCGGTCGAGGTGCTCCCGCCGACCCCGCTCCCCGGCTCCGACGGGGCCGACGGCGCGCCGCCGCTGCCCACCCCGACTTTCGTCCCCGTGGTGGGTCGCATCGCCGCCGGGACCCCGGTGCTGGCCGAGCAGGCGGTCGAGAACGTCTTCCCGCTCCCCCGCGAGCTGGTCGGCGACGGGACGCTGTTCCTGCTGACCGTGGCCGGCGACTCGATGGTCGATGCCGGCATCGTCGACGGCGACTGGGTGGTGGTGAGGCAGCAGCCGAGCGCCGAGAACGGCGAGATCGTCGCCGCCATGATCGAGGGCGAGGCCACGGTGAAGACGCTGAGCCGCCGCGACGGCCACGTCTGGCTGCTGCCGCACAACGACGCGTACGCACCGATCCCCGGCGACATGGCGTTGATCCTGGGCCGGGTCGTCAGCGTGTTGCGCAAGGTCTGAGCATCTCGAACGCCGTTGCGCCGCAGGGCATCCTGACCACGTGGACCGGACGCTGCGACCTCTGACCGCCGCTGACGAGACGGCCGCCCGGACGGCGCAGGACGAGCTGTCGGCGGACGGCTTCGAGTTCCTGCTCGACTGGGACGAGGGCCTGCCCTGGGCCGACTACCTCGCCTACCTCGACCGCCTGGAGACGGGCGAGGACCTGCCGCCGGACCGCGTACGGATGGCGTTCCGCGTCGTCGACCTCGACGGTGAGCTCGCCGGGCGCACCTCGATCCGGTTCGAGCTGAACGACTGGCTCAGCCGGATCGGCGGTCACGTCGGCTACGGCGTGCGGCCAGCCTGCCGGCGCCGAGGCGTCGCGCTGAGCCTGTTGCAGGGCTCGCTCGCGCTGCTGCGGTCGGCCGGGGTCAACCGCGCGCTGGTGTCGTGCGACGACGACAACATCGGCTCGGCGACGGTCATCGAGCGCTGCGGCGGGGTGTTCGAGCGGATCGAGCCCGACGACCACGGCCCCAAGCGCCGCTACTGGATCCCGACGGCGTGAGACCCGCCCGAGCCTGGCGTGGCCACCGCCGGCGAGCTCCCTGAACGCAGCTCGCAGCATCGACCGACCCACGGGACGTCGGTGGTCGCGGCAGAGCGCAGCGTCACCAGTGGACGCCGCGGAAGATGCGGGCCATCGCCAGCGCGCTCTGCGACAGGATCGCCGGTGGCTGCGGCACCGACCGGGGCGTTCCACCCTCGCCGCGGGCCGCGGCGGTCGAGTCCGGGAAGAGCCGGTACGCCTGGTGCAGCACCGCGTCGACGCCCTTGGGCCACAGCGCGTACGAGACCTCGCCGACCGTCCCGAGCGGCGTCCCGATGTGCTTGGGCTTGTCCTCGAGGGCAGTCACGATCATGTCCGCCGCCTGGTCCGGGCTGATCGTCGGGAACGCGTCGTAGATCTTGGTCGGCGCGATCATCGGGGTGCGTACCAGGGGCATGTGGATCGTGGTGAAGGTGACGTGGTCTCCCCAGGTCTCGCTGGCCACGACGCGGCTGAAGGCGTCGAGCGCCGCCTTGGAGGCGACGTACGCGGCGAACCGGGGCGGGTTGGTCTGCACGCCGATCGAGCTGACGTTGACGACATGGCCGAACTTGCGGTCGGACATGTGCGGCAGCAGCCCGACGATCAGCCGGATCGCACCGAAGTAGTTCAGCGCCATCGTCCGCTCGAAGTCGTGGAACCGGTCGTAGCTCAGCTTGATCGAGCGGCGGATCGAGCGGCCGGCGTTGTTGACGAGCATGTCGATGCCGCCGGGGTGGTCGGCGACGAGAGCCTTCACGAGCGCGTCGACCGACTCCGGCTGGGTGACGTCGCAGGAGTAGACGAACGCGTCGCCGCCCGCCGCCTCGATCTCCTCGCGCACGGCCTCGAGCTTGTCGGTCGACCGGGCGACCAGGATCGGGATGCCGCCGCGCTCGGCGACCTTCAGGGCCGTCGCGTGGCCGATCCCGGACGACGCGCCGGTGATGACGACGGTGCGGCCGGCGAGCTTGCTCTTGCCCGGCAGCGACCGGCGGCGCGCCCGCTCGGGGTCGAGCTCCGCCTCCCACCAGTCCCAGAGCCGCTGCGCGTACGTGCGCAGCTCGGGCGTCGCCAACCCGCTGTGCCGCAGCGCCTTCCGGGTCGCGGCGGTGTCGAAGGTGAGCGCGAAGCTCAGGTGCGGGATGACCTCGGGCGGGATGCCGACGCTGCCGGCGACGACGTCGCGGGCTGCCGTCACGCCGGGGATCCGCGCGGCGAGGTCGGCGAGCCCCATGATCGGCGCGGAGAGCCTCGGGTCCAGCGACATCGGTGCCGGTACGCCCGCCGCGCGGCAGAACGCGGCGAGCATCCCCACGACCGGCTGCGGCCGCGGGTGGCCGAGGTGGAAGGCGCGGCCGTCGAGGTCGCGCTCGTGCATGAGGTAGTCCATCGCCGCCGCGACGTAGTCGACCGGGACCACGTTGGTGGCGCCGAGGTCGGGCAGCGCCCACGGGACCGGCGGCAGCAGCCGCATCCGCGCCAGCAACGAGAAGACGTAGTAGGGGCCGTCGACCTTGTCCATCTCCCCCGTGCGGCTGTCGCCGACGACGACCGACGGGCGGTAGACCCGCCACGGGACGGCGGAGCCCTCCCGGACGAGCCGCTCCGCCTCGTACTTGCTGCGGTGGTAGGGGCTTGTCAGCGGCTGGCCGACGTCGAACATCTCCTCGGTGAAGGTGCCGTCGTAGTCGCCCGCCACCGCGATCGAGCTGACGTGGTGGAGGTGGCCGGCCTCGATCGCGTTCGCCAGGGCGACCACGGCGCGGGTGCCGTCGACGTTGGCCTTCTCGGTCACCGCCGGGTCGGCGGTCATGTCGTAGACGGCCGCGACGTGGACGACGTGGTCGACCTCGCCGCGCAGCCCCGCGACCCGGTCGGCGGTCAGGCCGAGCCGTGGCGCGGTCAGGTCGCCGACCAGCGGCTCGAGCCGCTCGCCGTGCTCCATCCGTGCGGCGAGCGCCGCGAGCCGGCTGACCGAGCCCTCGCGGGTCAGCGCCAGCACGCGTACGGGGTGCTCGTCGGTGTGGCGGGCGAGCAGCAGCGCGGTGAGCCGCCGACCGACGAAGCCGGTGGCGCCGGTGACGAGGTAGGTCGTCATGGTGATCCCTTCGCCGCAGCCGGGCACCGCCCGGCTCGGTCCCACCCTGCCACCGCCGGACGTTCCGTGGGGCGCCCCTAGCTGCCGGCGACGACGGGCGTGATGCCGGGCCGGTCCGCGGCGGCGGTGCAGATCGACACCGCGAAGGGCACGCTCGCCGAGGTCGAGGACCCGGGTGCGAACACGAGCAGCCTCGCCGCGGTGTCCGGGCTGCAGCTCGCGCCGCCGTTCACGGCCGCGACGTAGGAGAAGTTCGCCCTCGCCGTCGCACCGTGGGCCAGCGTGACGGTCGCGGGCAGCCCGTCCGGCGCGTCACCGGGGAGTGCCGCGGCCGCGGGACCGGCCTGCATCCCGTAGCTGTCGACGACGTCGACGGCGGGGTTGCCGCGGACGGTGCACGGCGCGGCAGCGGTGTTGCGGAGGTTCAGCCCAACCGTCGTATGGGTTCCACTGGTCGCGTGCGAGCCGAGCGTGAAGGCGAGCTGCGCGGTCGTGCACGGGCCGGTCGGCGCCAGCGTCGTGGGGGTCGGACTGGCGCTCGCCGTCGTCGTCGTCGGGATCTCGCTGGTGGACGGCGCGACGCTGGCGGTGGTCACGGGCGGCGGGCTGCTGGTCGTCACCGGCGGCGCCGACGTCGTCGCCGGCGCGGCGGCCGTGCCGTGACCGCAGCCGGCGAGCACCAGGGCCGACACGGCGGTGAGCACCAGTGATCCGAGGCTGCTGCGGACGTTCATCGGTCTCCTCCGGGTCGGGGTCCCCGCAGCATCAGACCACCGCCTCCCGCCTGCGGCTGCCTCCCACGCCGTACGGAAGCTCAGCCGTTGCGGGCGGCCCACTCCGGCGCAGTGATCGCGTAGACCTGCTCGTCGGCCCAACGCCCCTCCCACCGGAGCGCGTCGCGGAAGGTCGCCTCGTGCCGCAGCCCGAGCCGCCGCAGCACCGCGGCGGACGCGGTGTTCTCGGCGATGAGCACGGCGCAGACCCGGTGCAGCCCGAGGCCGTCGAAGGCCAGGTCGAGCATCGCGGCGGCGGCCTCGACGGCCAGCCCGCGCCCCCAGACCTGCTCGGCCAGGGCGTACCCGAGCTCGCCCTGGCGATTCTCGGCGCTTGCCCACTTGAGCAGGACCTCGCCGACGACGCGGCCGGTCTCGCGCAGCTCCATGGCGAGCACCAGCCAACGGCCGGGCTCGAGCAGCTCGCCCTGCCCGAGCTTCACGGTCAGGGTCTCGCGCACCTGGTCGCGGTCGCGGACCGGCCACGGGATGTAGCGCGTCACCGCCGGTGAGGAATGGAAGGCCAGCAGGTCCTCGAGGTCGCTCGCACGGTGCGGCCGCAGGTCGAGCCGCGCGGTGCGGACCGGGTACGCAGGTCGCAGGCCGGGTTCGGAGAGCGGCTCAGACACCGGCGGCCTGCATGCCGCGGAGCTCCTTCTTCAGCTCGCCGATCTCGTCGCGGAGCCGCGCGGCCACCTCGAACTGGAGCTCGCGCGCCGCCTCGTGCATCTGGTCGTCGAGCTGCTGGATCAGCTGCGCCAGCTCGTGGCGCGGCATCCCGGCCAGGTCCTTGGCGTGCTTGCCGATCGCGTCGCTCGTCCTGCCGCGACCGCCGTCGCGCTTGCCGCGGGACTGCGAGCGGCCCGAGCCGCCCTCCTTGTTGGCGTCGCGGAACAGGTCGTCGAGGATGTCGCCGATCTTCTTGCGCAGCGGCGTCGGGTCGATGCCGTGGGCCTCGTTGTACGCCTGCTGCTTGGCCCGCCGCCGGTCGGTCTCGTCGATCGCCGTCGCCATCGCCGGCGTGATCTTGTCGGCGTACATGTGGACCTCGCCCGACACGTTGCGGGCAGCGCGACCGATCGTCTGGATCAGCGACGTCGGGCTGCGCAGGAAACCCTCCTTGTCGGCGTCGAGGATGGCGACCAGCGACACCTCGGGAAGGTCGAGGCCCTCGCGCAGCAGGTTGATGCCGACGAGCACGTCGAAGTCGCCGCGGCGGAGCTCGGACAGCAGCTCGATGCGGCGGAGCGTGTCGACCTCGGAGTGCAGGTAGCGGACGCGGACGCCCAGCTCGAGCAGGTAGTCGGTGAGGTCCTCGGACATCTTCTTGGTCAGCGTCGTGACCAGCACCCGCTCGTCGCGCTCGGCGCGGGCGCGGATCTCCTCGAGCAGGTCGTCGATCTGGCCCTTGGTGGGCTTCAGCACGATCTCGGGGTCCAGCAGCCCGGTCGGGCGGATGATCTGCTCCACGACGCCGTCGCCCTTGCCGAGCTCGTAGTTGCCCGGTGTGGCCGACAGGTACACCGTCTGGCCGATGCGGGTGAGGAACTCCTCCCACTTCAGCGGCCGGTTGTCGGTCGCGGACGGGAGCCGGAAGCCGTGGTCGACGAGCGTCCGCTTGCGGCTCATGTCGCCCTCGTACATCGCGCCGATCTGCGGGACGGTCTGGTGGGACTCGTCGATGACGAGCAGGAAGTCCTCGGGGAAGTAGTCCATCAGCGTGTTGGGCGCCGTGCCCGCCTCGCGGCCGTCGATGTGGCGCGAGTAGTTCTCGATGCCGGAGCAGAAGCCGACCTGCCGCATCATCTCGATGTCATAGGTGGTCCGCATCCGCAGCCGCTGCGCCTCGAGCAGCTTGCCCTGCCGGTCGAGCTCGGCGAGCCGCTGCTCGAGCTCGAGCTCGATGCCGCCGATCGCCCGCTCCATGCGCTCCGGCCCGGCGACGTAGTGGGTGGCCGGGAACACGAACAGCTCGGTCGGCGTCGTCACGACCTCGCCGGTCAGCGGGTGCAGCGTGTAGAGCGCCTCGATCTCGTCGCCGAAGAACTCGACCCGGACGGCAAGCTCCTCGTAGACCGGGAAGATCTCGACGGTGTCGCCGCGGACGCGGAACGTGCCACGGCTGAAGGCGAGGTCGTTGCGCGTGTACTGGACGTCGACGAACTGCTTCAGGAGCTTGTCGCGCTCGATGCTGTCGCCGACCCGCAGCCGGACCATGCGGTCGACGTACTCCTGCGGGGTGCCGAGACCGTAGATGCAGGACACGCTCGCGACGACGATGACGTCGCGCCGGGTGAGCAGGCTCATCGTCGCGGAGTGCCGGAGCCGCTCGACCTCCTCGTTGATCGAGGAGTCCTTCTCGATGTAGGTGTCGGTCTGCGGGACGTAGGCCTCGGGCTGGTAGTAGTCGTAGTAGCTCACGAAGTACTCGACCGCGTTGTGCGGCAGCAGCTCGCGGAACTCGTTGGCCAGCTGCGCGGCCAGCGTCTTGTTGGGCGCCATCACCAGCGTGGGCCGCTGCAGCCGCTCGACCAGCCAGGCCGTCGTCGCCGACTTGCCGGTGCCGGTCGCGCCGAGCAGCACCGACTTGTCGACGCCGGCCTCGATCCGGCGGGCGAGCTCGTCGATCGCCGCCGGCTGGTCGCCGCTCGGCTGGAAGTCCGACACGACCTGGAACGGCGTCCGTGCTCGCACGAGATCGGTGACGGGTCGCATGCCGAGAAAACTACGCGGCGGGTACGACACGTCCCGGTCCGGGAAGGGGGCGGCCGTGCGCGGCATCGTGGCCTGGTTCGACCCGGCGACCGAGGAGCGGGTGCTGTCGCTGTGGGCGGCGCTGGACGATCTCGGGATCGCCGCGCAGCAGCCGCCCTCCCGACCGCACGTGTCGCTGGTCGTCGCCGGCGACGTCGACCCGGCCGTGGCCGTCCCCGTGCTGGCAGGGCTGGTCCCGGACCTCGCGGTGTCCCTGGGCGCGGTAGCGCTCTTCCCGCCCGCGATCCTGCACCTGCCTGTGACCCCGAGCCGCGAGCTGCTCGCGCTCCAGGCGGAGGTGGCCCGGGCCGTGGGTACGGGCGTCCGCGACCTGGACGTCTTCTACGCGGTCCCCGGTCGGTGGCAGCCGCACTGCACGCTCGCCACCGACGTCACCCCGGCGCTGCTCGCCGATGCGGTGGGCGTCGTCCGCGCCGTGCTGCCGCTCGAGGGCCGGCTCGTGGCGATGGGCGTTGAGGAGGCCGGCACCCACCGACGGTGGGTGATCTGAGCCCGCCATGCGCGGTTGCCCCTACGGCCGCCGCACTCAGTCGACGACGCGGTCGCGCCACATCCGGTCGACCTGCGCGGCGAGGTCGGCCTCGGTGCCGCCGTTGTCGAGGACGACGTCGGCCACCGCGCGCCGCTCGGCGTCGCTCGCCTGGTGGGCCATCCGCGCCCGCGCCTCGTCTTCCGGCAGCCCCCGGGCCGCCAGCCGCTGCAGGCGGAGCGCGAGCGGTGCCTCGACGACCAGCACCAGGTCGTACGCGGGCCCCATCCCGCGCTCGACCAGCAGCGGGACGTCGTGGACCAGCACGCCGCCGGCGGGCACCGACGCGGCGATCTCGGCGGTCCGCGCGGCGATGAGGGGGTGGGTGATGGCCTCGAGCGCCCGGCGCCGCTCGGGGTCCGCGAACACCACCGCGGCGAGGGCGGCCCGGTCGAGCTCGCCGCCGGAGACGACGCCCGGGAACTCGGCGTCGACCTGCGCGAGGCCGGGCGTCCCCGGGGCGACGACCTCGCGGGCCATCACGTCGGCGTCGGCCACCACGGCGCCGCGGCCGGCGAGCAGGCGGGCCACCGTCGACTTCCCCGACCCGATGCCCCCGGTCAGCCCGATCCGCAGCACCCCGTCAGTCTGGCCCACGCACGCAGGAGACCCGCACCGCAGCAGCGGTACGGGCCTCCTGAGTACGAGGGTGGTGCTACTGCTGCTCGCTGCCCAGCTGCTCGCGCAGCTTCTGCAGGGCCTCGTCGTCCACGAGCGCACCCGCGGCGTCGCCGGAGGAGTACGACGACGGGTTGTCCGCCGCGGCCTCGGCGTCGGCGACCTTGGCGGCCTCGACCTGCTTCTGGTGCGCCTCGAAGCGGGCGCGGGCGTCGGCGTACTGCCGCTCCCACTCGGCCTGCTGCTCCTCGAAGCCCGGCAGCCAGGCCTCGGCCTCGGCGTCGTACCCCTCGGGGTAGATGTAGTTGCCGGCCTCGTCGTAGCGGGCCTCCATGCCGTACTGCGACGGGTCGAAGTCGACCTCGGAGGTGGTGCCCTCGTTGGCCTGCTTCAGCGAGAGGCTGATCCGGCGACGCTCGAGGTCGATGTCGATCACCTTGACCAGGATCTCGTCACCGACCTGCACGACCTGCTCGGGGATCTCGACGTGGCGCTCGGCCAGCTCCGAGATGTGGACCAGGCCCTCGATGCCCTCGTCGACCCGGACGAACGAGCCGAAGGGCACCAGCTTGGTGACCTTGCCGGGCACGACCTGCCCGATCTGGTGGGTCCGCGCGAACTGCTGCCACGGGTCTTCCTGCGTCGCCTTCAGCGACAGGCTGACCCGCTCGCGGTCCATGTCGACGTCGAGGACCTCGACCGTGACCTCCTGGCCGACCTCGACGACCTCGCTCGGGTGGTCGATGTGCTTCCAGGACAGCTCCGAGACGTGCACCAGACCGTCGACGCCGCCGAGGTCGACGAACGCGCCGAAGTTGACGATCGAGGAGACCTGGCCGGTGCGGACCTGGCCCTTCTTGAGCTCGTTGAGGAACTGGCCGCGCTTCTCCGACTGCGTCTCCTCGAGGAACGCGCGGCGGGAGAGCACGACGTTGTTGCGGTTCTTGTCCAGCTCGATGATCTTCGCCTCGAGCTCGCGGCCGACGTACGGCAGCAGGTCGCGCACCCGGCGCATCTCGACGAGCGAGGCCGGCAGGAAGCCGCGCAGCCCGATGTCGAGGATGAGGCCGCCCTTGACGACCTCGATGACGGTGCCGGTGACGGTCTCCTCGGCGTCCTTCTTGGCCTCGATCGTGCCCCAGGCGCGCTCGTACTGGGCGCGCTTCTTGGACAGGATCAGGCGCCCCTCCTTGTCCTCCTTCTGGAGGACGAGGGCCTCGACCGCGTCACCGACGGCGACGACCTCGTTGGGGTCGACGTCGTGCTTGATGGACAGCTCGCGGGAGGGGATGACGCCCTCGGTCTTGTACCCGATGTCGAGCAGGACCTCGTCGCGGTCGACCTTGACGATGGTGCCCTCGACGATGTCACCGTCGTTGAAGTACTTGATCGTCAGGTCGATGGCGGCCAGGAAGTCCTCGGCGCTGCCGATGTCGTTGACGGCGACCTGCGGGGTGGTGACGGGACGGGTCTCGGGGGTGGTGACGGTGGTGCTGGACAAGGAGTCGGCTCCGGAGGGGTGGGGCTAGGAGGGACGGCCACGACTCAGGGCGAGCGGCGGCCTTCGGGCGGGTGCACGCGCGGGCCGATCACAGCGATCGCAACCCGACCGGGAGACGAACCCACACCTGCGGAGTAGAGGATACGGGGCCGCGGAGCGTACGGACAAGCCGGGTCGCGCGTGGACGGCGCCGCGGGCACGGCAGGGCGGGCGGAGGAGCGATGGACGTCGGTCGGTCACCGGACGTCGGCCCCGAGGAGGCCGTCCGCGCCAACCGGGGCTGGTGGGACGGCGACGCCGACGCCTACCAGGCCGAGCACGGCGCGTTCCTCGGCGATGCGGACTTCGTGTGGTGCCCGGAGGGGCTGCGCGAGGCCGACGCCCGGCTGCTGGGTGAGGTGCGGGGACGGCGGGTGCTCGAGGTCGGCTGCGGCGCCGCGCAGTGCGGTCGGTGGCTGGCCGGCCAGGGCGCCCACCCCGTCGCGTTCGACCTGTCCGCGGGGCAGCTGCGCCACGCCCGCCGGCTCGGGACCGACGGGATCGCCCTGGTCCAGGCCGACGCGATGCGGCTGCCGTTCGCGCCCGGCTCGTTCGACCTTGCCTGCTCGGCGTTCGGCGCGGTGCCGTTCGTGACCGACTCCGCCGCGGTGATGCGGGAGGTGGCGCGGGTGCTGCGGCCCGGCGGGCGGTGGGTGTTCTCGGCCAGCCACCCGATCCGCTGGATCTTCCCCGACGACGGCGGGCCCGGCGGGCTCACGGTGCGGCAGTCGTACTTCGACCGTTCTCCCTACGTGGAGCGCGACGACGACGGCACGGCCACGTACGCCGAGGCCCACCGGACCCTCGGCGACCGGGTCGCGGAGATCGTCGCCGCCGGGTTCGCGCTGACCGCGCTGCTCGAGCCGGAGTGGCCGCCGGGTGAGACGCGTACGTGGGCGCAGTGGACGCCGCTGCGGGGCGCGCTGTTCCCCGGCACTGCGATCTACGTGTGCGAGCTGATGGCCTGAACAGCCCACTTCCTGCGAGGATCGGCCCATGCCCCCCACGTCGGCACCGACCCGGCAGGCGGTGCCGCGCGGCCCCGTGCGCCGAGCGCGCCGCCGCGGGCTGCGCACCGCCGCCGTCACGGTCGTCGTCCTCGGCGCGGCCGTGGTGGGCGGCCTCGTCGTCACCCGGCACACGACACCGGCGCTCGCCGACGCGTCCTGCTCGGTGACCGACGGGGGCGTGACGTACTCGCTGACGCCGGAGCAGGCGCAGAACGCGGCCATCATCACCGACGTCGCCGTCGGCGAGCAGCTGCCCGACCACGCCGCGACGATCGCGATCGCGACCTCGCTGCAGGAGACCAAGCTCCGCAACCTCGACTACGGCGACCGCGACTCGCTCGGGCTGTTCCAGCAGCGGCCCTCGCAGGGCTGGGGCACCGCCGCCGAGGTGTCCGACCCGGTGTACGCCTCGACCGCCTTCTACGCGGCCCTGGTGAAGCTCCCCGGCTGGAAGACCGCCACGGTCGCCGACGCGGCGCAGGCGGTGCAGCGCAGCGCCGACGGAGCCGCGTACGCGTCGTGGGAGGGCGAGGCCCGTGCCGTCGCCATCGCGCTGACCGGCGAGCGGCCGGCCGCGCTGACCTGCTCCGGCGGGGAGCTGTCGACCGCGAAGGCGACGACGAGCACCACCCCCGCGACCGTCGCCGCCGCGGTGCGCACGGCGCTCGGGTCGACCGCGCTGGCGCCGGGCGCCGACACGCAGCTCGGCCGGGCGGCGGCCGCGCGCCTCGTCGCCGACGCGAACGCGTACGGCATCACGAAGGTCGCGTACGACGGCTACCAGTGGACCGCGGCCCGCGGCACCTGGATCGCCGACGCGGCTGCCGGCGCGAGCGTGGGCTTCACCCTCGCGCCCGCCCCCGCCGCGACCTGACCTCCCCCGATCTGGGTGTCCGAGCGCGTGATGGAGCTCGCGGAGCCCACACGACGTCCCGACAGGGGCCGCGGCGGTCAGGCGCCGACGGCGTGCACCCCGCCGTCGACGTGCACGATCTCGCCGGTCGTCGCGGGGAACCAGTCCGACAGCAGCGCGGCGCAGGCCTTGGCCGCCGGCTCGGTGTCGCGCACGTCCCAGCCCAGCGGTGCGCGCCCGGCCCAGACCTCCTCGAACCCGTCGAAGCCGTCGATCGCGCGGGCCGCCGTCGTCCGCAGCGGACCGGCCGCGACGAGGTTGACCCGGACTCCGTCGGGACCGAGCTCCTTGGCGAGGTAGCGGCTCGCCGACTCGAGGCCGGCCTTGGCGACGCCCATCCAGTCGTACGCGGGCCAGGCGACCGTCGCGTCGAAATCCAGACCGACGATCGAGGCGGGCGTGCTCAGCAGCGGCCGCAGGCTCATCGCCAGCGACACCAGCGAGTACGTCGAGATGTGCACCGCGGTGGCGACGTCCTCCCACGGTGCGGTGAGGAAGTTGCCGCCGATCGCGCCGGCTGGCGCGAAGCCGATGGCGTGCAGGACCCCGTCGACGCCGCCGAGCTCGCCCTCGACGAGGGCGGGCAGCGCGGCGAGGTCGCCCGTGCTGCCGACGTCGAGCGGCAGCACCGTGGCCTCCGACGGCAGCCGCTTCGCGATGCGCTGCGTGAGCCGTACGGTCCGCGGCATCGACGTCAGCACGACGCGCGCGCCCTCCTCCTGTGCGATCCGCGCGACCGCGAAGGCGATCGAGCTCTCGGTGAGGACGCCGGTGACCACCAGTCGCTTGTCCTTGAGCAGGTCCATGTCTCGTCTCTCTCTCAGTGACCCATGCCGAGGCCGCCGTCGACCGGCAGCACCGCACCGGTGACGTACGCGGCCTCCTCGCCGACGAGGAACGCGACGACCGCCGCGACCTCCTCGGCCGAGCCGAACCGGGCGAGCGGCACCGCGGCGGCGATCGCCTCGCGGCGGGCCTCCGGCAGCGCGGCGGTCATGTCGGTGTCGATGGCGCCCGGCGTCACGACGTTGGCGGTGACGTTGCGGCTCGCGAGCTCGCGGGCGACGCTGCGCGCGAGGCCGACCAGACCGGCCTTGCTGGTGGCGTACGCGGTCTGGCCGGCACTGCCGGTCGCGGCGACGACCGAGCCGACGTAGACCAGCCGGCCCCAGCGGCCGCGGGCCATGCCGCCCGCGACGGCCTTGGTGAGGCGTACGGCCGCCAGCAGGTTGGTCTCGACCTGCTCGAGCAGCTCCTCGTCGTCGAGGCGCAGCAGCAGCCGGTCGATGCTGACGCCGGCGTTGGAGACCAGCACCTCGACGGGACCGTGAGCGGCGGCCGCCTGCGCGACGGCGGCGGTGATGGCGGCAGGGTCACGCAGGTCGCAGGCGATGCCGAGGAGACCTTCGGCGCCGTCACCCTTGCGGGACAGCACCGCGACCCGATGTCCCTGCGACTGCAGGCGCTGCGCCGTCGCGAGCCCGATGCCGCGGCTGCCGCCGGAGACGAGGACCGACCGGCTCACAGCGGGATGTTCCCGAAGGCGGCCCGGGGCACCTCGCGGCCGCAGAGCACCTCGATGAGGAGCCGGCGCGTGTCCGCGGTCTCGATGACCGCGTCGACGTAGCCCTCCTCGGTGGCGCGGGACAGGCCACCGGTGGTGACCTCGTGCTCCGCAGCGAAGCGGGCGACGACCTCCGGGTCGCCGTCGACGGCGGCGATCTCGCGTCGCCGCAGCACCTGCACCGCGGCGACGCTGCTCATCACGTCGACCTGCGCACCGGGCCAGGCGTACACGGCCGTCGCGCCGAGCGACTTGGAGTTCATCGCGATGAACGCTCCGCCGTAGGACTTGCGCAGGATCACGGTGGCGCGCGGGACCCGCGCGGCCGCGACGGCGTGCAGCAGCTTCGCGCCGCGCCGGACGATGCCGCTGTCCTCCTGTGTGCGGCCCGGCAGGTAGCCCGGGACGTCGACGGCGAACAGCAGCGGGATGCCGAAGGCGTCGCAGAGGCGGACGAACCGCGCAGCCTTGTCCGAGCTCTCGGCGGTCAGGCAGCCGGCCAGCTTGTACGGCTGGTTGGCCACGACGCCGACGGTGCGGCCCTCGAGCCGGCCGAGAGCGGTGACGACCGTCGGGGCCCACGCGGCCTGCAGCTCGACCGGCGGGCCGTCGAGGATCGCGCCGACGACCGGCAGCACGTCGTACGCCTGCCGCGGCGAGTCGGGCACCAGCGGGCCGGGGTCGGGGCGCTCTCCCGACGGTGCGGGCAGCTGCTGCGCGGCGAGCAGCGAGACGACGTCGTGGACCTGCTGGTACGCAGCCTCCGGGCTGGCCTCGGTCAGATGTGCGACGCCGCTGGCGGCGTGCGTACGCGGGCCGCCCAGCTGCTCGGCGGTGACGTCCTCGCCGAGGACGGTGCGGATGACGTCGGGCCCGGTGACGAACACCCGGGCGTCCGGCGCCATGACCACGACGTCGGTCAGGGCCGGCCCGTACGCGGCGCCGCCGGCGGCGGGACCGAGCACGAGCGAGACCTGCGGCACCCGGCCGCTCGCCCGCGTCATCGCGGTGAAGATCAGGCCGATGCCGTGGAGGCTCGCGACGCCCTCGCGGAGCCGGGCGCCGCCGGACTGCCAGATGCCGACGATCGGGACGCCGTGCTCGAGCGCCGCGTCGTACGCGCGGACGATCGTCGCCGCGCCCTCGGCACCGATGGCACCGCCCTGGACCCGGCCGTCGGTGGCGAACGCGACGGCGTCGACCCCGCCGACGCGTACCCGGGCCGCGACGACGCCACCGCCCTCGGCCAGACCCGCGGGCTCAGCGAACGCACTGGTCGTGGCCCCGGGGGGGCCGCTCCGCGAGAGCTGCAGGAGGCGGAGCCACGGGTCGCGCTGGTCGGGCACCTCGGCCCGCGGAGCGGGGACGGTCACGACTGCGGTCATGCGACACCTCCGGTGTCCTGGCGCGGTGCCGCGAAGACGAGGGCGACGTCGTGACCGCCGAAGCCGAAGCTGGTGCAGACACCGGCGCCGTCGCCGAACGGGCGGGCGGCCGGGCCGACGACGTCGAGGCCGATCTCGTCGTCGAGGTCCTCGAGATTGCGGTTCGGCGGGGCGACCCGGTTCGTCAGCGCCTGGACGGTCAGCACGGCCTCGACCGCGCCCGCCGCGCCGAGCAGGTGGCCGGTCGCCGCCTTGGTGGCGCTGACGGCGACGTGGTCGAGGTCGGCGCCGAGCGCGCTGCGCAGCGCGAGCATCTCGGCGACGTCGCCGAGCGGGGTCGAGGTCGCGTGGGCGTTCACGTGGACGACGTCGGCGGGCGTGATGTCGGCCTCGCGCAGCGCCAGCCGCAGCGCGCGGCCGGCGCCCTCTCCGGTCGGGTCGGGTGCGGCGACGTGGTAGGCGTCGGCGGCGATCCCCGCGCCGAGCAGCAGCGCATGGACGTGCGCGCCGCGAGCGCGGGCGTGCTCCTCCGACTCGAGCACCAGGATGCCGGCGCCCTCGCCGAGGACGAAGCCGTCGCGGCCCTTGTCGTACGGGCGGGACGCACCGGCCGGGTCGTGGTCGCGGCTCGACAGCGCGCGCATCGCGGCGAACCCGGCCATGGGCAGCGGGTGGATCGCGGCCTCGGTGCCGCCGCAGACGACGACGTCCGCACGGCCGAGGCGGATCAGGTCCGCCGCGTACGACACCGCTTCGGCGCCGGAGGCGCAGGCGCTGACCGGGGTGTGCACGCCGGCCTTCGCGCCGACCTCGAGCCCGACCGTGACGGCGGGGCCGTTGGGCAGCAGCATCGGGACCGACAGCGGGCCGACGCGGCGGGCGCCGCGCTCGCGCAGCGTCCGGTCGGCGTCGAGCAGCGTGGTCACGCCGCCGACACCCGAGCCGACGACGACGGCGAGCCGCTCGGGGTCGACGTCGGGCGAGCCGGCGTCGGCCCAGGCCTCGCGGCCGGCCACGAGCGCCAGCTGCTGGCCGCGGTCGAGGCGACGCGCCTCGACCCGCTCGAGCACCGTCGTGGGGTCGACCCGCGCCGGCGCGGCGATGCGCACCGGGAGGGCCTCCCACTCGGGACCGTCCAGCAGCACCGCACCGGAGTCGCCGGCGAGGATCGCGTTCCAGCTGTCGCCGGCGGTGCCGCCGACGGGTGTCGTGGCACCGATGCCGGTGACAGCGACAGCGGTCATGCACTCACCGCGAGCGAGCGCTGCACGTAGGCGACCGCGTCCGAGACGGTGACCAGGCCGCTGGCGTCGTCGTCGGGGATGCGTACCTCGAACCGCTCCTCGGCCGCGACGACGACCTCGACCATCGACAGCGAGTCGATGTCCAGGTCAGCCTGGAACGCGGCGTCCATCGTGACGCGGTCGGCCTCGACACCGGTGATCTCCTGCACGATGTCGGCGAGGCCGGCGAGGATCTCTTCGTTCGTCATGTGGGTCTCTTTCTGTTGTGTGACAGGGGTCTTCAGGGGATGCGGACGACCTGGGCGGACCAGGTCAGCCCGGCGCCGAAGCCGATGAGCAGGGCCGTGCCGCCGGGCGCCACCCGCCCCTCGTCGCGGATCCGGGCAAGGGCGAGCGGGATCGAGCCGGCGCTGGTGTTGCCGAGCTCGGTGACGTCGTCGGCGACGACGCAGCCGGGGCCGAGCTGTAGCGCCCGGGCGAGCGAGGCGACGATCCGCAGGTTGGCCTGGTGCGGCACGAACGCCGCGAGGTCGGCGAGGTCGACGCCGGCCGCCTCGCAGGCCGCGCGCGCGATCGGCGCGACGGTCGTGGTCGCCCAGCGGTAGACCGCGGGACCGTCCATCGCGACGAGCAGGCTGCTCTCGTCGATGCGGATCAGCGAGGCGCCGGTGCCGTCGCTCCCCCACACGACCGGTCCGATGCCGAGGCCGGGCTCGTCGGTCGCAGACACGACCGCGGCGCCGGCGCCGTCGCCGAACAGCACGCTGACCTTGGGCGCGTCCCAGTCGAGCCAGCCGGAGAACCGGTCGGCGCCGATGACCAGGACGTGGCGCGCGGAGCCGGCCCTGACCGAGTCGGCGGCGACCGCCAGCGCGGTCGAGAAGCCGGCGCAGGCGGAGTTGAGGTCGAACGCGGCGCAACGGATGCCGAGCGCGGCGGCCACCTGCGGCGCGCCGCCGGGCATCGACGTCGGCATCGTGCAGGTCGCGAGGATCAGCAGGTCGATGGTCGCTGGCTCGAGACCCGCTGCGGCACAGGCCTTCCCGGCCGCGGCGGTCGCCATCTCGACGACCGACTCCGTGGCGTACGCCCGGGTCCGGATGCCGGTGCGCGACCGCACCCAGTCCTCCGCCATCGGCACCGGGAGGTCGGCGTTGGTGAGCAGGTTCGCCGGCCGGTGGCCGGAGACGGAAGCGAGCCGTGCGCCGGTCATGCCGCCACCGGGGCCACGGCGCCGGCGATCTCGACGCCCGGCAGGCAGCGCTTGGCGAGACCCGACAGCACCCCGGCCGGCGCGAGCTCCAGCACCCGGTCGACGCCGAGGTCGGCGAGGCGGGCCCAGACCAGGTCGAAGCGCACCGGCTTGGCGATGGCAGCGACCAGGTCCGCCAGGTACGCGGCCCCGTCGGTCACGACGGTGCCGTCGGTGTCGGCGACCAGCGTCGTGGTCGGGTCCGAAGCGGTGACGGTCGCGGCGAGCGGCGCGAGTGCGTCCACGGCAGGAGCCATCCATGCCGAGTGGAACGCGCCGGCGACCGGGAGCGGGCGTACGCGGGCACCTCCGGGCGGGTCTGCCCGCAACGCGTCGAGGTCGGCGAGCGACCCGGCGGCGACGAGCTGCCCGGCGCCGTTGACGTTGGCGGCGGTGACGCCGCGCGCGTCCAGCGCCGCGGGCACGTCGGTGCCGCCGAGCAGGGCGACCATCCCGGTGCCACCGTCGCAGCAGGCGGCCATCGCACGGCCGCGCGCCCCCACCAGGCGCAGGCAGTCGTCCTCGGTGATCACGCCGGCGACCGCGGCGGCGACCCAGGCCCCGACCGAGTGCCCGGTCACGACGTCGGGGCGCCGGTCCAGCGACGCGGCGGACAGCAGCGCGGTCGCGGCCAGCAGCGGCTGCGCGACCTCCGTGGCCCGGATGGTGTCGGCGTCCCAGGCCGTGCCGGCGGCGACGAGGTCGACCTCGGCCAGCTCCGACCACCGCGCGACCGCGCCCGCGGCACCGGGCAGCGCGAGCCACGGGGCGAGCATGCCGGGACGCTGCGAGCCCTGGCCGGGAGCGAGGAAGACGAGCACATGTAGAGGTTCGACCGTACCGGCCGGTAGATCTGTGAGGCGACCCTGCAGAGTCCGGGCCGCCCGACTGGAGCCTTCCTACAAGCAGGTGACCGCGACCACCCGTCCGGCCCTGTCCCTCGCCGACCCCAGGTCAGGAACCGCCGTCAGCGCCGCGGCGGTCTCTGCGTCCAGATGGGCGGTGACAGCCCCCCTCGGCGGTCGGCGCAACCCGACCGACGCGGCCTGAGCGGCTTCTGGACGCCGTTGCCGCCAGCCGCCGAGGTCACGTGGTCAGAGACGGCCGAGGACCTGGGCGACCTGCAGCGCGAAGCGGTCGCGCGGCTCCCGCGGGTCGTACCCGGTCAGCGCCTCGATCTTGGCGAGCCGGTTGCGCATCGTGTTGACGTGCACCGGCAGCGCCCGTGCCGCCGGCTCGAGCGCGCCGCCGGCGTCGAGCAGCGCGGTCAGCGTCACCGACATGTCGTCGTCCAGCGGCCGGTACGCACGTGCCACCAGCGCCTCCCGCGCCGCGCGTTCGCCGGCGAGGGCGCGCTCGGGCAGCAGCTCGTCGGCGTTGACGACCCGGGCACCGGGACGGGCGGTCATCACCTCGAGGGCGGCGAGCGCGCCGAGCGCCGCCGGGCCGGCCGAGGCGAGCGAGGCCGCCTCGTCGCCGACCACGACCCCGTACGCGGCCGACGCGATCGCCTTCGCGACCCGCGGCGCCGCACCGGCGGGGAC
>CAJCIY010000029.1 GCA_903970495.1 Candidatus Melainabacteria bacterium
CGAGCCGGTCGCCGAGGCGGAGCCCGAACCGGCCGAGGCGGAGCCCGAGCCGGTGGCCGAGGCCGAGGTGTCGCCGGATCCGGCGGCCGATGTGGAGCCCGAAGCGGGAAGCGAGGCCGGAAGCGAGGCCGGAAGCGAGACGGAGGCCGAGGCCGCGGTCGCGCCCGCCGCGGAGAGCGAGCCCGTCGACGAGGCCCTCGCCGAGGAGCACGTGGGTGCGGTCGTCGCGGTGAAGCCCGCGGCGGACGACGACCAGCTCGCGCTGGAGTTCTGACCTCTCCCGCCATCGGCGAGAGGAGAGTTCCGGCCGGTCTCGTGGCTCATGGCCGCCAGGAGGTCACCTCTCGCGGCCAACGCGCGGGTGCCCGGTGGCCGGCCCCGCGGCTAGGACAGGCCGAAGCGGGCCGCGTACCGGCCCGCGGTCTCGCTGACGACGATCGGTAGCCCGAAGCACGTCGAGAGGGTCGCCGAGGTGAGCGCCTCGGCGATCGGCCCCGCCGCCACCACCTGACCCGTACGCAGCAGCAGCGCGTGCGTGGTCCCCGTCGGGATCTCCTCGACGTGGTGGGTGACGAGCACCGTCGCGGGCGCCGTCGGGTCTGCGGCCAGCCGGCCGAGCCACAGCAGCAGCGCCTCGCGGCCGGCGAGGTCGAGGCCGGCGGACGGCTCGTCGAGCAGCAGCAGCTCGGGGTCGGTCATGAGCGAGCGCGCGATCAGCACCCGCTGCCGCTCGCCGACCGACAGGGTCCCGTACGCCCGGGGTGCCAGCGCCCGGCAGCCGAGCCGTCCGAGCAGCGAGCGCGCCCGTGCCTCGTCGACGTCCTCGTACGGCTCGTCGCCGCGTACGAGGCCGGCGTACACGGCCGTCAGCACGACGTCGAGCACCCGCTCGCCGTCGGGGACCACGAGCGGCGCCGCGACGCCCACGGTGTCGACGCTGGCGTGGTCGGCCGCTGCCGTGAGCAGCGTGGACTTCCCGGCGCCGTTCGCGCCGAGGACCACCCAGCGCTCGCCGGCACGGACCGTCCAGTCGACGTCGTCGAGCAGGCGCGCGTCGTCGGAAGCGGTCACGGTGAGACCGCGCAGGCTGAGGATCTCCACGACACGGACGGTAGGAGCCCGCGTACGCCCGGCGAGGCAGGCGCGCCGGGGCAGGATGGTCCGGTGGAACGAACCCGAGCGGAGAACGTCGTCGCCCAGCTGCGGGAGCGGCGGGTGATGGCGCACGCCGTCGACGTCGGGGTCTACCGCTCGGCGATCCGGGTGGTTCTCGGTGACGGCCGCGAGGCGCTCTGGGACGCCGACGGTGCCGCGGCGCTCGAGGCGCAGGTGCTCCGCGACGGTGTGCTGGTCGGCCTCGTCCCCGCGATCCCGGGTAGCGAGGACTTCGACGACGCGGCCACGGTCGCCGCCATCGCCGCGGCGGACTACGACGCCGAGTCCGACCCCGGCGCCACCGGTCGGTAGTCTCCGGCGACCCCCAGGCCAGACCTTTCGAGGGAGATCCGCGCCCCGTGACAGCCCCGCAGCCGACGGCCCCGGCCGGTCCGAGGCTGCGCACCTGGCAGGTCGACGCGCTGGCCGCGACCGCTGCGGCGTGGTCCGAGCCGGGCCGTCGCGACTTCTTGGTGACCGCGACCCCCGGCGCCGGGAAGACCACATACGCCCTCGCCCTGGCCGGTGACCTGCTCGCCCGCCGCGTCGTGCAGCGCGTGGTCGTCGTCGCGCCGACCGACCACCTCCGCACGCAGTGGGCGCACGCCGCGCACGCCGCCGGGATCGCGCTCGACCCGTCGCTGCCGAACTCCGTCGGTCCCGTCGGCCCGGACTTCGAGGGCTACGTCACGACCTACGCCCAGGTCGCGGGCAAGCCGCTGCTGCACCGCCGCCGGGTCGAGGCGAAGCGGACCCTCGTCGTCCTCGACGAGATCCACCACGCCGGCGACGGCCTGTCGTGGGGCGCTGCCGCGTACGAGGCGTTCGAGCCCGCCGCTCGCCGCCTCGCGCTGTCGGGGACGCCGTTCCGGACCCGTCCCGACGAGAAGATCCCGTTCGTCCGGTACCGCGAGGTCGGTGACGAGGTGCGGTCCGTCGCGGACCACGCGTACGGCTACCGCGACGCCCTCGCCGACGGCGTCGTCCGGCCGGTGGTGTTCGCCGCGTACACGGGGGTCTCGCGCTGGCGCAACAGCGCGGGCGAGGTGGTGGCGGCGAGCCTGTCCGAGCCGCTGACCCGCGAGCAGGAGATGCAGGCGTGGCGGACCGCGCTCGACCCGGGCGGCCAGTGGGTGCCGCACGTGATCGCCGCGATGGACGACCGGCTCACGCACGTCCGCACCGCCGGCATGCCCGACGCCGCCGGCCTCGTGCTCGCCTCCGACCAGGACGACGCCCGGGCGTACGCCGAGATCGTCCACAAGGTGACCGGCCGGAAGCCGGCGCTGATCCTGTCCGACGACCCGAAGGCGTCCGCGAAGATCGCGCGGTTCGCGACCGGTGACGAGCGG
Source organism: Candidatus Melainabacteria bacterium (assembly GCA_903970495.1). Classification (GTDB taxonomy): domain Bacteria; phylum Actinomycetota; class Actinomycetes; order Mycobacteriales; family CAJCIY01; genus CAJCIY01. Next base: position 2,508 of record CAJCIY010000029.1, read on the forward strand.
ATCGCCGTCTGCGTCCGCATGATCAGCGAAGGCGTCGACATCCCGCGGGCTGCCTGCCTGGCCTGGCTGACGTCGTACCGGACGCCGCTGTTCTTCGCCCAGGCCGTCGGCCGCGTCGTCCGGGCCCGCCGGCCCGGGGAGTCGGCGACGGTCTTCCTGCCGGCCGTGCGCCCGCTGCTGACGCTCGCCGCCGAGCTCGAGACCGAGCGCGGTCACGTGATGCGCCCGCCACCCGCCGGCGAGGAGCTGCTGGACCCGGTGCCGGCCGAGCAGGTCGACGAGCAGGGTCTGCCGCAGTGGGAGGCGCTCGGCGCGGAGGCCGCGTTCGCCCACGTCCTGCACGGCGGCCAGGCCGTCCTGGCGCGCGAGGTCACGGGCGATGAGGAGGACTACCTGGGCCTGCTGGGGATGCCCGGGCTGCTGTCCGCCGAGCAGACGGCGGCGCTGCTGGGCCGGCGCGACGAGCAGCTGCGGCAGCGGCTCGCG
>CAJCIY010000030.1 GCA_903970495.1 Candidatus Melainabacteria bacterium
GTCGACGCCGTCGTAGAGCGCGCGCAGACCCTCGGCGTACGGCTCGAGGTCGGCCACCTCGGCGACCGCGCGCTCGAGCCGGTCGCGCATCTGGTCGGCGGTCGCGACCGCCTCGGCCTCGTCGGCCACCCGGGTCGGCAGCGCCTCGCGCAGCACGCCGTGGACCTCGCCGGTCGCGGCGCCAAGCCGGTGCGCCTCCGCGCCGAAGTCGCCCCCCACCTCGTCGGCGTGCAGGTCGCCCTCGACGAACAGGTCGCGTACGGACGCCCGGGCCATCGCCCAGCCCTCGGTCGCCGACGGCTCGAAGGTCTGCGCGATGCCGAGGGTCGTGGTCTCGGCGTCCAGCGGCGCCTCGTACCAGGCCCGGACCGCGGCGACGTGCGGCGACCCGGCGTCCTGCAGCGCGCGGGTCAGCTCGAGGTCGGGGTTCAGGCCCGGAGCCACCCGCCGGAAGATCTTGACGATGACCGCCTCGCCGTAGACCAGCGAGGTGTTGGACTGCTCGGCGCCGACCAGCCTCGACCGCAGCCCCTCGGGCACCTCGCCCACCCGCCGGAACCGCACGGTGCCGGCGGTCGCCTCGGACCGCAGCGCGTCGAGCAGCAGGGCGGCGGCGTCCGGGTCGTGCGGGGCGTCGTAGTACCAGCGGCCGTCTGCCTCACCGAGCAGCGCGTGCTCCAGGTCGCCCCACGGCTCGGCGCGCTCGGCCAGCGGCACCTGGTAGCGCTGCTGCTCACCGTCGACATCGACGGTGACCACGACCGGCAGCAGCGAGACGAGGTCGGAGCTGAGCACCGCGTCGTGCTCGTGCTCGCCGCGCAGGCCCGCGATCGGGCGGCCCTTCGCGCCGTACCAGCGCTGCTGCGGCACCCAGGCCGCGAGCAGCTCGTCGAGCGTGGTCATGCGCCCTCCTCGGTCTGGGTGAGGGCGAACCAGTAGAAGCCGTGGCCCGCCAGCGTCAGCAGGTACGGCAGCGTCCCGATCTGCGGGAAGCGCACGTGACCGACGAGCTCGACCGGGGTGAAACCCTCGAAGCGGGAGAGGTCGAGCTCGACCGGCTGCGCGAACCGCGAGAGGTTCGCCACGCACAGCACCCGGTCGTCGCCGAACTCGCGGACGTAGGCGAGCACCGTCGAGTTCGAGGCGGGCAGCTCCAGGAAGCTGCCGAGCCCGAACACCGGGTGCTGCTTGCGGACGCCGATCATCCGGCGGGTCCAGTTGAGCAGCGAGCTCTGGTTACGGGTCTGCGACTCGACGTTGAGCGACTGGTAGCCGTAGACCGGGTCGAGGATCGCCGGCAGGTACATCCGCTGCGGGTCGGCGCTCGAGAAGCCGGCGTTGCGGTCCGGCGTCCACTGCATCGGCGTACGGACCCCGTCGCGGTCGCCGAGGTAGATGTTGTCGCCCATCCCGATCTCGTCGCCGTAGTAGAGGACCGGCGAGCCGGGCAGCGACAGCAGCAGCCCGGTGAACAGCTCGATCTGGTCGCGGCTGTTGTCCAGCAGCGGCGCGAGCCGGCGGCGGATGCCGATGTTGGCCTTCATCCGCGGGTCGGCCGCGTACTCGGCCCACATGTAGTCGCGTTCCTCGTCGGACACCATCTCGAGCGTCAGCTCGTCGTGGTTGCGCAGGAAGATGCCCCACTGGCAGCCGTCCGGGATGGCGGGCGTCTGCGCCAGGATCTCGGTGATCGGCAGCCGGCTCTCCCGGCGCACCGCCATGAACAGCCGCGGCATCACCGGGAAGTGGAAGGCCATCTGGCACTCGTCGTCGTCGCCGAAGTACTCGACGACATCCTGCGGCCACTGGTTCGCCTCGCACAGCAGCACGGCGTCGGGGTATAGCCGGTCGACCTCGGCCCGCACCCGCTTGAGGAACTCGTGCGTCTCGGGCAGGTTCTCGCAGTTGGTGCCCTCGCGCGCGAACAGGTACGGCACGGCGTCGAGCCGGAAGCCGTCGACGCCGAGGTCGAGCCAGAACCGCAACGCCTCCAGCATGGCGTCCTGGACCCGTGGGTTGTCGTAGTTCAGGTCCGGCTGGTGGCCGAAGAAGCGGTGGAAGAAGTACTGCTTGCGCACCGGGTCGAAGGTCCAGTTGGAGACCTCGGTGTCGACGAAGATGATCCGCGCGTCCGCGTACCGGGTGTCGTCGTCGGCCCACATGTAGAAGTCGCCGTACGGGCCGGTCGGGTCGTTGCGGCTGGACTGGAACCACGGGTGGGCATCGCTGGTGTGGTTCATGACCATGTCGATGATCACGCGGATGCCCCGGGCGTGCGCCGCCTCGACCATCTCCAGGAAGTCGCCGATGGTGCCGAACTCGGGCAGCACGTTGGTGTAGTCCGAGACGTCGTAGCCGCCGTCGCGCAGCGGGGAGTCGAAGAACGGCGGCAGCCACAGGCAGTCGACCCCGAGCCACTGCAGGTAGTCGAGCTTGCCGATGAGCCCCTGCAGGTCGCCGGTGCCGTCGGCGTTGGAGTCGGCGAAGCCGCGGACGAGCACCTCGTAGAAGACCGCCCGCTTGAACCAGAGCGGGTCGACCGACCGCGCCGTGCCGCTCTCCGCCTGGATGACCTCCGGGATGGTCGTCACACGAGCCTCTGCGCCACGAACAGGTGCGCGGGCTCCCAGCTCGGGTCGAGCCGGACGTACGCGTCCCGCCCCCAGGTGTAGCGGTCACCAGCGCCGAGCTGGTCGGTGACGGTCATCAAGGTCCCTTCGGGCCAGCCGAGCGCATCGAGGTCGAGCCGGACGATCGTCTCGCGGGGGCCGAGCGGGTCGAGCGAGACCACGGCGAGGACGGCGCGGTCGGGCTCGGCCGGGTCCTGCCGGGTGTAGACCACGAACGCCGGGTCGTCGCTGGCGTGGAAGGTCAGGCCGCGCAACCGCTGCAGCGCCGGCTGCTCCCGGCGTACGGCGTTCAGCCGGGCCAGGTACGGCGCCAGCGTCCGGCCGGTCTCCTCGGCGCGCTGCCAGTCGCGCGGCCGCAGCTGGAACTTCTCCGAGTCGAGGTACTCCTCGCGGCCCGGGGCGAGCGGCACCGACTCGAACAGCTCGTACCCGGAGTAGATGCCGAAGCTGGGCGAGAGCGTCGCGGCGAGGACCGCGCGGATCTTGAACTGCGGCAGCCCCTGCTCCTGCAGGTGGAACGGCAGGATGTCCGGCGTGTTCGGCCAGAGGTTGCCGCGCATGTAGTCGGCGGTCGGGCTGGTGGTCAGGTCGGTGAGGTACTCGCGCAGGTCGGCCGCCGACGTCCGCCAGGTGAAGTAGGTGTACGACTGCGTGAAGCCGATCTTGGCCAGCGCGTGCATCATCGGCGGCCGGGTGAAGGCCTCGGCGAGGAACAGCACGTCGGGGTCGCGCGCCTTGATCTCCGCGATCAGCGCCTCCCAGAACGCGAGCGGCTTGGTGTGGGGGTTGTCGACCCGGAAGATCTTCACGCCGCGGTCCACCCAGAGCCGCACGATCCGCAGCACCTCGGCGCGGATGCCCTCGGGGTCGGTGTCGAAGAACAGCGGGTAGATGTCCTGGTACTTCTTCGGCGGGTTCTCCGCGTAGGCGATCGACCCGTCGGCGCGGTGCGCGAACCAGTCGGGGTGCTCGGTGACCCAGGGGTGGTCGGGAGAGCACTGCAGCGCGAGGTCGAGCGCGACCTCCATCCCGAGGTCGTGGGCGGCGGCGACGAACGCCTCGAAGTCGGCGACGGTGCCGAGGCTCGGCTCGATCGCGTCGTGCCCGCCGTCGGCGGACCCGATCGCCCACGGCGAGCCCACGTCGTCCGGCCCGGCGTCGAGCGTGTTGTTCGGGCCCTTCCGGAACGCGGTGCCGATCGGGTGGATCGGCGGCAGGTAGACGACGTCGAAGCCCATGTCGGCCACCGCCGGCAGCCGCTTCGCCGCGCCGGCGAAGCCGCCCTCGCTGCGCGGGAACAGCTCGTACCAGGCCGAGAAGGTGGCCCGCTCGCGGTCGACCCACACCGGTGTCCGCTTCGAGGCGCTGACCAGGTCGCGCAACGGGTGCTCGGTGAGCAGCTCGGTGACCGACGGGTGCTCGGCCAGCACGAGCCGGTCGTGCACGTCGAGGCTCTCGTCGCGGAGCCGGGTCGCGGCGTCGGCGAGCGCCCGCCGGAACCTGGCCGGGACACCGGGCGCCGCCCGCTCGAGCAGGAGGGCGCCCTCCTCGAGCTCGAGGGCGACGTCGACGCCGGCCTCGACCTTGAGCTCGACGCCGTGCCGCCAGGTGGCGACCGGGTCTGCCCAGCCCTCGACCTGCAGCGTGTACGCACCGGGCGGGCCGACCGGGACGTGGCCGACGAACAGGTCGACGCCGGGCGAGACCAGCGCGAGGTGGGCCTTCGCGGCGTAGCGGTCGGGGCCTCTGAGGACGGCTGTCGCGCCCACGAGGTCGTGGCCCTCACGGAAGACGGTGGCCCGGACCTCCAGCAGCTCGCCGGCGGTGGCGCGCGCCGGGTAGGCACCGCCGTCGACCACGGGGTGCACGTCAGCGACGGCGATGCGACCGATCATCGGCGAGGCCCTACCCACGGTCCCCGGTGTCACACGGGCGGCCGTTCCGGTGACCTGCGTCGTCACTCCCGCCTGTTTCGCGTGGATGTCACAGCCGTCCTCACTAGGGTCGGCCGGGTGAGAGCCCTCCGCCGGTTCACCGTCCGCGCCCAGCTCCCCGCGCCGCTCGCCCCGCTCGGCGAGCTGGTGATGAACCTGCGGTGGTCCTGGCATCCCGAGACCATGGACCTGTTCGCCTCGCTCGACCCCGCGCTGTGGGAGGCGACCGAGCACGACCCCGTACGCCTGCTCGGCGAGGTCCCGCCCGAGCGGCTGGCGACCCTCGCCGCCGACCGGAGGTTCCTGCGCCGGCTCGCCGACGCCTCCGAGGAGCTGACCGACTACCTCACGACCGACCGCTGGTACCAGTCGCTCGGGCCGGACGCGCCGCGCGGGATCGCGTACTTCTCCATGGAGTACGGCATCACCGAGGTGCTGCCGCAGTACTCCGGCGGCCTCGGCATCCTCGCCGGCGACCACCTCAAGACCGCCTCCGACCTGGGCGTGCCGATCATCGGGCTGGGACTGCTCTACCGCGCCGGCTACTTCGTGCAGGGGCTGTCGCGCGACGGCTGGCAGACCGAGCGCTACCCGGGCCTCGACCCGTCGGGGCTGCCGCTGTCGCTGACCGACATCGGCGTCGACGTCGACCTACCCGAGGGCCGCAGCATGCACGCGCAGGTGTGGCGGGCGCAGGTGGGCCGCGTCCCGCTGCTGCTGCTCGACACCGACGTGGAGGAGAACGCCGAGTCCGAGCGGGTCGTCACCGACCGGCTCTACGGCGGCGGCACCGAGCACCGGCTGCGGCAGGAGATGCTGCTGGGCGTCGGCGGCGTCCGTGCGGTCCGGGCGTACGTGGCCGCGGCCGGGCTGCCCGAGCCCGAGGTCTTCCACGCCAACGAGGGC
>CAJCIY010000031.1 GCA_903970495.1 Candidatus Melainabacteria bacterium
GCGCCGGTGGCGGCGCCGGCTGGGTCTCGCTGATCGGGCAGCACGTCGCGACCGACGACGTACGCGGCCTGCTGCAGGCGCTCGCCGTCGAGCCGCTGATGTTCGCGGGCGAGGACCCGACCCCGTACGTCGCCGCGGTGCTCGCGCAGGTCGAGGAGCGGATGGTGACGCGCTACCTCGTCGAGGCGAAGGGCCGGCTGCAGCGGACCGACAGCTCCGACGTCACGTACCTGCGGCAGTTCACGGCCGTGATCGGGCTCGAGCGACGCAAGCGCGAGCTGCGGGAACGCGGCATCGGCTGATGTTCGACCGCAGCCGGGCCGCCGTCCGGGGCAGCCGTCCGCCGCAGGCCGTGCGCCAGCTCGTCCCGCACGGCGAGCACCTGCTGTCGTGGGCTGCCGCCGACGGCGGCGCGTGGCTGATCGCGACAGACCTCGGGCTGTGGGGCTACGGCGAGCGGCTTGCGTGGGTCGAGATCGACCACGTGACGCTCACCGGCGACACGCTCGTGATCCGGGCGGCCGACGGCGAGGACCGCGAGGTCGTGCTGCGCGAGGCCCGTGACCTGCCGGCCGTCGTCCGCGGCCAGGTCGAGGCGAGCGTGCTGCACTCACGGTTCGTCCCGCTGCTGCGCGACGGCCGCGGCGTCACCGTCGTCGCCCGCAAGACCCGCGACACCGTCGACTGGCGGCTGCACTACGACGCGGGCGTGCCCGGTCAGGGCGATGCCGAGGCGCGGGCGCTCGCCGCGCTGGCGGCGATCCGCGTCGAGCTCGGGGCGTGACCGCGCGACCGACGGCGCGCGTGCTGCTGGTCGATCCTGCCGACCGGCTGCTGCTCATGCGGTTCACCGGCGACACCGGCGTCGTGTTCTGGGCGCCGTGCGGCGGCGGCGTCGAGCCGGGCGAGAGCTTCGAGCAGGCGGCCGTACGCGAGGTCGCCGAGGAGACCGGTCTCGCGGCCGTCGAGCTCGGGCCGCACGTCTTCGACCGCGCCGTCTCCTACACCTGGCGCGGCGAGCGGTTCTCCTCCGAGGAGCGGTGGTTCCTGGCGCGGGTGCCGGCGTTCACGCCCGGCCGCGCGGGCTGGACCGAGGCGGAACGGGCCGACGTCGAGGACATCCGCTGGTGGGCGGCGGCCGAGCTCCTGGCCACCGGCGACGCCCTCGTCCCGCTCGACCTGGCGGTCCGCTTCGCCGCGCTGCTCGCCGAGGGGCCGCCCGCGGTGCCGCTCACCCTCGGCTTCTGAGACCTGTGCGGGGGCTTCGTCGTCCCGGCGACGGTGGACGCGGACAGCTCACTCCCCGCGGCCGCGGTCGGTCGCGCCGCGCGGTGAGCGCTGCCGCGGCGAGAGACGGGCCCAGCTCTCGGCGTACGCGGCCACGGACTCGAGCGGTCCCTGCAGGCGGCGGCCGTGCGCGGTCAGCCTGTAGTCGCCCGCCTCGTCGACCTCGACGAGACCGGCCTCTCGCAGCTCCCGCAGGCGCTGCGTGAGCACGGCCGGTGACGCGCCGAGCGCCGAGGTCAGGACGCCGAACGGGTACGGCGCGCCCCGCAGCTCCCAGACCACCGCCAGCGCGAAGCGGCGGCCGAGGAGGTCGAGCAGGTCGAAGAGCGGCTCGCTCATCGCATCCGGTCGGCGATGCCCGCGACGGCGCCCGACAGCGACTGCACCGCCGGCGTGTCGGCGACGGTGCGTACGCCGCTGACGACCCGCTCGCGGTCGAGGACGATCCAGCCGGCGAGCAGGGCAAGCAGCAGGGCGAGGCGCTTCACGGTCGTCACGTTCTCCGGGGCCGGCGGGGCGGTGGTGCGATAGTCTCTCTCGGCGCGAGCGACCAGGTTCCTCTGGTCGCCTGCAGCGGTCCCGCGTAGCTCAATTGGCAGAGCATTCGACTGTTAATCGAACGGTTTCTGGTTCAAGTCCAGACGCGGGAGCACAGAGACGCGGCCCCTGACCTGCGGAGACGCAGCACAGGGGCTGTCCTTGTTGCTCGCCGTGCACCACATGTGCGCCAGGAGAAGGTCGCCCGGCCGCGCGGTGAGGGCGTCACGCTCGAGCAGGTCGCCGCCGAGTCAGCTGTCGCCGCGGTCGACCCGGCCGTCGCTTGGCGCCGCATGCGGGCCAGCCGGCTGTCGGCCGAGCAGACCCGCCAGGTGCTCGGGAGCCTGGATCAGGCGGGCAGCGTGCCGGGCCACGGGATGGCGCCAGCCGGTCAGGCATCCCCCTCCGCCGTGAAGGCGTCTCGACTAAGGGGATAGACATCCTCCGTTTCGTTGGTACGGTGGCAGGAAACGACGTTGGAGGCACCCATGACCGTGAAGCACACCGGGGTCAGCAACGTGGATGCCGACGGCGCAGCGTCTGTGCGGCGCGGGCGGTCTCGGTCCCGGGTTCGCCGAGCATGGGGGACTCATGACGGCTGAGCACAAGAACAGTGGTGCCGCACTGGTCGGCACCACGCCTCGGCAGGGCCCGTCCGGTGCGGGCAAGGCTGTCGGTGGTGCCGGCAAGTTCGCCGACGACCGGCTGGGTGGTGCCCCGGCGTTCCGGAAGCTGCTGAACAAGGTCTTCCCGGACCACTGGTCGTTCATGATCGGGGAGATCGCCCTCTACTCGTTCATCATCCTG
>CAJCIY010000032.1 GCA_903970495.1 Candidatus Melainabacteria bacterium
GGGTTCTTCGACCGGGTGGATCCGACGCCCGACAGCGTGTTCTACGAGCAGCCCCGGCTCGTGACCCACATCGACGAGGGCGCCGTCGCCGCCATCGGCGCGCTCTACACCGAGCTCGGGGTCACCGGTCGGGTGCTGGACCTGATGTCGTCGTGGATCTCCCACTTCCGGGCTGCGCCGCGCGAGCTCGTCGTGCTCGGCATGAACGAGGAGGAGCTGCGCCGCAACCCGATGGCCGCCGAACGCCACGTCCACGACCTCAACGACGACCCCGTCCTGCCGTTCTCCGACCGGGCCTTCGACGCCGTCACCTGCGCGGTGTCCATCGACTACCTCACGCAACCGGTCGCGGTGCTGCGCGACGTCGCCCGGGTCCTCCGCCCAGGCGCTCCGGTGATCATTACCTTCTCGAACCGCTGCTTCCCGACCAAGGCCGTGCGGGCGTGGCTCGAGACCGACGAGGCCGGACGGGTCGCGATCGTCCGCCGTTACCTCGAGGCGGCCGGCGGGTTCGACAAGCCCGAGGTGCGCTGGCCGGCGGCCGGACCGGGCGACCCGCTCTACGCCGTCGTCGGTCGCCGTACCGGCTGACGCCTCCCCGGAACACAGGATCATGAAGCACTGCCGACATGACGCCGCTCGCAGGTCGGAGGTCCGTTGCACTCGTAGCTGACCGGACGGCCGTCGCCGTCCGTTTGCCCAGTCCGACCTGGGGCGATAGAGACCAAGCAAGCCTGCGCGGCCTTGCCTGGCGAGCAGTCGATGAGACCCGTAGGAGACCCCGTGGCAGACCAGTACCTGATGCAAGACCCGACCACGATGTACGCCGACCGGGTGCCTGGTGAGCAGTACCTTGCCGGGGCCGGCACGGATGCCGAGCTCGCGCAGAACGTTCCTGCCGATCACGGCGAGGACAGCTACCGCGGCTCCGGCCGGCTGGAAGGCCGGAAGGCCCTTGTCACCGGAGGTGACTCCGGAATCGGGGCAGCCGTCGCCATCGCCTATGCGCGGGAGGGTGCTGACGTTGCGATCGTCTACCTGCCCGAAGAGGACGAGGATGCGCAGCGCATCCTCGCGCTCATCAAGGATGCGGGCCGCATCGCTGTCGCGTTACCCGGAGATCTGAAGGACCCGGCCTTCGCCCGGGAGGCCGTGGAGACGGCCGTGCGAGAGCTGGGCGGTCTCGACATCGTCGTGAACAACGCGGGCAAGCAGCAGCACGTCGAGGACGTCGTCGACATCACCGACGAGGAGTTCGACGAGACGTTCAAGACGAACGTGTATGGGACCTTCTGGGTGACCAAGGCCGCGGTCCCGCACCTGCCGCCGGGGTCGGCGATCATCAACACGACGTCCATCCAGGCGTACGCGCCGTCGCCGCACCTCGTTCACTACGCGGCAACAAAGGCGACCGTGAACAACCTGGCGAAGGGGCTCGCAGCTCAGCTGGCGCCGAAGGGCATCCGCGTGAACGCTGTCGCGCCCGGCCCGATCTGGACCCCGCTACAGCCGGCCGGCGGTCAGCCGCCGGACGCGCTCCCGAACGCGGGTGAGCAGACCTATCTCGGCAGGTGGGGCCAGCCCGCTGAGCTCGCTCCCGCGTACGTCTTCCTTGCCAGTGGTGAGTCGTCCTATGTCGTCGGCGAGACGCTGCACGTCGATGGAGGTATGCCGACGCCCTGAGATCGCAGCGACCAGCTCAGCCCGTCGGGGGCGCGTACAACTGCAGGTCGTTGCCCTCGGTGTCCCGGAACGGAGCGATCCGGCCCCACTCGTGTTCGCTGATCCCGCCGGTGAACTCCACGCCGGCGTCCGCTAGCCGCTCGACCTCTGCGTCCAAGTCCCCGTCGGGCTGGAAGCTGATCACTGCACCGCCGCCGCCGCTGGACGCGGCCTCGCGGCCGTTCAAGCCGATCATGACGCCGTTGGCGTCGACCTCGCTCCACTCGGGACCCTGTTCGGTCACCTCGAACTCGAGTGTGCTCCGATAGAAGGTCACCGCTCGGGCCATGTCCGTCACCGGGACCCATACCGCTGCCACGCCACTCGCCATATCAGCGCCACCGTCTCTTCGTGTGTCCTGCTGGACGTCCTCTCTGCGTCATGCCCCCGTGCGTCATGGCCGACCCATACGCGCGACATGCCTCGTCTCGGGTCCCGTCCGACCGCGGTTCGATGACCTGACTGACCGACATCGCCTGACGGCCAGACCCGTGAACCAGCCCGGCGCGCGCTCGTCTGTCCGAGCCGCCCACTGGCAGCCGTGCCTCGTGCGCTCGTCGTTGCTGCGGTCAGCCGAGATCGATCCAGCGCTCGCCGGCGAGGACGCGCTCGACCGATCCGCCGACGGGATCGCCGAGCAGTGTCGCCGTCGTGAAGTCGGTCGCCAACGCTTCGAAGATGGCGTGCTTGGCGAGCATGGCGTGCTTGCCACCCTGCACGCAGACGTAGCCGACCGGGGCTGTCTGGGCGAGCGCCCGGGCGACGGTCGCTGAGCTGGCGGGTCGCGCGATGCGGTCCGCACTGCCGTGGACGATCAACGCCTGACGGCCGTGGAGGTTGGCTCGATCGTTCGGGTACACCCACGGTGCGAGGGCGACGATGCTGCGGACCGGCGCTCGATCGCCAGCCAGCAGAGCGGCGCGCCCACCCAGCGAGTGCCCGATGAGCCCGACAGGCAGCGCGCTGCCGAACCGGTTCCGCACCTGGCCGAGAGCCCAGTCGACATCGTCGACGGGCGTGTGGGTGGTGTCCCAGCCCCGATTGGTGTTCAGAAGTCGAAGAACCGTCAGCCGGTCCCTCCCGGCCCTGGCGACGCGACGCGCGATGGGGATCATCCGGACGACAGACAGCTGAGCCGGGCTCACCATGACGCCGTGCTGCCGGCTGCCGCCACCGTGCAGAAGAAGCACGGCGGCCGCCGGTTCGGCAGGCTCGTGGACGGCGATCAGCCGCGGGTTGTTCGCCATCGTGCGCCGATGAGGTGAGCGAGCTAGGCGAGCACGCCCTTGACGGCCTTCTTGAGCGCACCGGGGTGGGTCGGACTGGTCGGCGCGTGCTGCCGTACCTCCTGGATGCGTGCGCCGATCTCCTGCAGCTTCTTGCGACCAAGGGCTTCGCGTACCTGCGGGAACCACTCCTGCTCTTCTTCCTCGACGTGGTGCTCGACGACCTCGATGAGGACTGTGACCTTTGCGTCGAAGTGTTCGTCGTCGGGGCCGAGCGCCGCGATCTCGCTGCACAGCACGTCGGCGACGTGGTGCTCCTCGTAGGACTCCAGAACGTCGTCGTCCAGCTCCGGAACGAGCTCGCGAACCTCGGGGTACATGACCTCGTTCTCGACGTACGTGTGCACGGTGAGCGCCGAGAGGATCTGGTCGACGACCGTCTTCTTCGTTGCGTGCGCGTCCTTACCGAGGGATTCAAACTTCCGGAACAGCTTCTTGAAGGCAGCATGGTCAGCCTTCAAGATCACGATGGCATCGGTCGACATGGCCCCTCCGATGTGGTGGCGGTAGCGGGCAGATATCCGTCCGTCCACGGCGCAAACAGAGGGAGGGCAAGAGCCTCCGGCGAACCGCTCCGCGGGTAGGAAGGTTTCGCTGAGGGCCTGCGTCGTCATTGCAGGGCCGGGTAGCCGGTGTCCACCGATGGCGCCCCGACTTCGCGCCGCCCCGCATGACCACCCACGTAGGAGTCACGACGCATGGCCGCGACGAAGCGCAGCAAGTCCCTCATCCCCGGGGTCCCGTCCAGCACCTCACCGTCCTACGACGAGCCCACCGACCCCACCGGACCGCTGCCGCCGAAGCCGGACCAGGGCAGCCCCGAGACCCGTACGCCTACCGGCGCGCCGACCGGCAACCCGCCCGAGAGCGTCGGTCAGCAGGGCGCGTTCCTCACCACCGCCCACGGCGTACGCCTCACCGACACCGACCACTCGCTGAAGGCCGGTCGTCGCGGGCCGACGCTGCTGCAGGACCACCACCTGCGCGAGAAGGTCAGCCACTTCGACCACGAGCGGATCCCGGAGCGGGCGGTGCACGCACGGGGCGCCGGCGCTCACGGCGTCTTCGAGGCCAATGGCGCAGCCGAGGGCATCTGCCGCGCCGCGTTCCTTCGGTCCGGCGCCGAGACGCCAGTGTTCGTCCGCTTCTCCACGGTGCTCGGCTCTCGCGGCTCCGCCGACCTGGCGCGCGACACCCGCGGGTTCGCGACCCGGTTCTACACCGACGAGGGCAACTACGACCTGGTCGGCAACAACATGCCCGTCTTCTTCATCCAGGACGGCATCAAGTTTCCCGACGTGATCCATGCCGCCAAGCCGCAGCCCGACCGGGAGATCCCGCAGGCGCAGAGCGCCCACGACACCTTCTGGGACTTCGCGTCGCTGCACACCGAGTCGCAGGCGCACACGATGTGGAACATGTCCGACCGCGGCATCCCACGGTCGTACCGGACGATGGAGGGCTTCGGCGTCCACACCTGGCGCCTGGTCAACGCCGACGGCGAGACCAGCCTGGTCAAGCTTCACTGGAAGCCGCGGCAGGGCGTGCACTCAGTGACCTGGGAGGAGGCGCAGCTGGCCAACGGGTACGACCCCGACTACCACCGCCGCGACCTCGCCGACGCGATCGAGGCCGGCGCATTCCCGATCTGGGACCTCGGCATGCAGGTGATGCCCGACTCCGAAGACGAGAGCTTCGAGGGGATCGACCTGCTCGACCCGACGAAGTTCGTGCCGGAGGAGCTCGCGCCAGTACAGCTGGTCGGGAGCATGACGCTGAACGCGAACCCGACCAACTACTTCGCCGAGACCGAGCAGGTCGCCTACAACGTCTCCAATCTCGTGCCCGGCATCGAGGTGACCGACGACCCGCTGCTGCAGGCGCGCACGTTCTCCTACCTCGACACCCAGATAACCCGCCTCGGCGGGCCCAACTGGAACCAGATCCCGATCAACCGCGCGCACGTTCCGGTCAACGACATGCTGCGGGACGGCTTCCACCAGGACGCCGTCCACGGCGGAGCCGCGGCATACAAGCCCAACAGCCTCGACGGCGGCTGCCCGTTCTTCGCCGGTCACGACGACCACCCGTTCATCGACCTGCCTGCACCGGTCGCGGCGGCAGTCAAGGAGCGGGCGCTCCCGGCGTCCTTCGACGACCACTTCAGCCAGGCCACGCTGTTCTTCCGGTCGCTGTCACCGGTGGAGCAGGACCACGTGGTGGCGGCGTACTCCTTCGAGCTGTCGAAGGTCTTCGAGCAGACGATCCGCGAGCGCCAGCTGCTGGCGCTGGCCAACATCGACGCCGACCTGTGCCAGAAGGTCGCGGACGGTCTCGGCCTGGAGGCGCCGAAGCCGACGGTCGAGATCGTCGAGCCCGACGTGAGCGCAGCACTCAGCCAGCTGGGCGGGACCTGGCCGGTCGCTGGCCGGCAGATCGGCATCGTCGTCGGCGACGCGGTGACCGAGAGCGCGGTGACCACGGTGCAGAAGGCAGCGCAGGCCGCCGGGGTGGTCCCGCTGGTCATCGGGCCGCACGGTGGCACGATCGGCAAGCTGGTCGTCCACCGGACGTACGCCAACGCCGCATCCATCGAGTTCGACGCACTGGTTCTCGTCGGCGACCTGCCGGCCGCGCCGGACGCGATGGTCAGCGGCGACACCAAGGCGGGGACCGGCGACGCGGGGGCGCTCAGCGACCCCCGGGTCGTCAAGCTGATCGGCGAGGCGTGGCGCCACTCCAAAGCCATCGCCGCCGTCGAGCAGAACGCCGCCCTCGCCGAGGCCGGCATCACGGCTGAGGACGAGGGCGTGCTCGTCGGGACCGCGAAAGCGGTCGCCCCGCGCCTGCTCGAACTGCTCGCTGAGCACCGCGTCTGGGGTCGCTTCCCGACCAGCGTCGAGGTCTGAGCATCAGGAGACCGGGGCGCCGGAGCCTGGCACCGCTGCTGCTCGCAGCGGGACTGGTGGTGGCCGGCGTCTCGGCGTTCGTCGGCGTGACGGGACGCGGACATCCCGTCGACCGCGGGGTGGTTCCTGCGACCGCCGCTGCCGTGGGGTCGACGGCACCCATCACACCCGCGACGAACTCGGTAGCCCAGCCGACCGAGGCGGCCCAGCAGACCGGCTCGCTGCCGACTGGCATCGACGTCCCACAGCTCGCCGTCCGCGCCTCGACCGTCCCGGTCTCGGTGACCGCAGACGGCGCGCTCGTCGTTCCGGACGACGTGCACACCGTGGGCTGGTGGGTCGGCGGCGCGCTACCCGGATCAGCCACGGGCACGGTCGTCCTCGACGGGCACGTCGACAGCGCAGTGTCCGGACCGGGGGCGCTGTTCGACCTGCGGGACCTGCACGTCGGCGCGACCGTCGTCGTCACCGGAGACCCTCGCGACGTGAGCTACCGCATCACCGGTCTGCGCGAGTACGACAAGGGCGACCTCCCGGCCGCGTCACTCTTCGCGCAGACGGGATCGGCTCGGCTGGTGCTCATCACCTGCGGCGGCCCGTTCGACGCCGCGACGCGGCACTACCGCGACAACGTCGTCGCCTTCGGCGTACCGATCGCGTCGTGAGGCCCTCGGATTCCCCAATGACCGCAGGGGAATCCACGATCGACAGACGTCGCCCCTTCGTAGCAAAGGACACCCCATGAGTCTCCTCACCCGTCCCGCCCGCATCGGCCTCGCGGTGACCCTGACCGGTGCGACCGTCGGCCTCGTCGCCGTCGGCGCCGGTCACGCCTCCGCCGCCACCGGCCAGCGCACGGCAGCGAGCGCGCAAGACCAGGCGTTCGTGACCTCGAACGCGCAGTCGAACCTCGCCGAGATCAGCCTCGGCCAGCTCGGCGAGGCGCGCGCCGGCGACGCAAAGACCAAGGCGCTGGCAGAGGTGACCCTCAGCGACCACGAAAAGCTCGAGAGCGGTCTGGCCACTGTGGCGAAGGCTGAGGGCCTCACCCTGCCGACCTCGCCCAACGCGATGCAGCTGCAGACCGCGGCCACGCTGAAGGCCACGGCCGCGAGCGCCTTCGACGGCGCGTATGCCAAGGCCGAGGTCCTCGGGCACCAGCTTGCGATCGCGACGGCGAACACCGAGATCACGGCCGGCAGCGCCACCTCGGTCGTCTCGTACGCCAAGGGCTATGTGCCGATCGCCACGATGCACCTGCAGATGGCCGAGGCCGAGGTCGCCGCGCTGAGCGCCGCCGCCCCGACCTCGGTCAGCGCCGGTACGGGTGGACAAGCCCAGACCGACACCGGCAACGGTGACACCTGGGTCATCGGTCTCGCTGGCGGCGTCGTGGTCGCGGTGGGCGCCGGTGCAGTCGAGCTGCGCCGCCGGCGCACCGGCTACGTCAGCACCAAGTAGACGAGTTGGTCGGGTGCCGTGCCGCTGGCTCGGCGGCACGGCACCCCCGCCACCCGGTCGCGATGGTCGGCCGACGCTGCAGCTAAGCAAATATCGGGCCGAAGGATGAGGCTCAACCGTTCCGTTACGTGGCACCTACGACCGTGAGTTCGTCCTGTCAGTCGCCCGCTGACCTGTGGCCGGTTCCCGCCAGCCTGTCGCGAGCACGAGCCGGGAGGGCGTCATCGCGCGCGGGCATGCACCAGGAACGGGCGAACAACGCCGCTGCGCAGCAGCGCCGTTAACCGGGACTCGCCGCTCTCGGCTGTCCGCCACGCCGCCTCATGGTCATGCCGTTCGGCTATCCAGCCCTCCACGGCAGCGAGCCGGTCGGTCCAGCTGCGAGGGGCGTCCATGAGCTCGGACGCTTCGACGACCTCGATGAGATCGAAGCTCGCATCCTCGAGCATCCCGGGCAGCGCGTCAGCGGCCGGGAGGTCCGTGTCTACGGACGACACCTCGCCTCCTGCGGGGGAGGCGGCGTACACCAGCAGCCCGAGCCCACCGCCGGGCTCGAGAACCCGGTGAAGCTCGGCCAGTAGCACCGGGTGGTGAGAGGTCGTCGACAGGACACCAAGCGCCCACAGCGTGGGCACGGCACCGTTCCTGACCGGTAGCTGGTGTGCCGTAGCCACGGCAGCTGGCAAGCCGAACAGTGACCGGCACGCCTCGACCGCGCCGGGCATGGGCTCAAGACATCCAGTGCGGAGCGAATAGTGCTCCGACAGCCATGCAGCGGCGCCGCCAACCCCAGCTCCCACGTCCAGAAAGCGCTGACCTGCTCGCAAGCCCAGGGCCTCCGCCAACCACGCGAGGACCGCCGGGCTGCCGCTTCCACGGCAGCCAGCCGGGATCGCGTGATGGGGTCCGAGCGCGCGTACAGCCTCGGCTGTCCAACGGGCGTAGTCGTCGAACTCCGCGTCGTTCGACTCCATGCCGCGGGACTACCCTGCGAGCAGCTGCCGACCCACTTCTGCCTTGATCTCAGCCGCCAGCTCGCCCCCACCGGCGCAGGCGCGCCCTGAGAGGTTCACGCCCGCCACATCTGGCAGCGCCAACAGGGCTCGGGCCTCGGCAACCGCCGCGCGGATACCGGCCGCGACGGGATCGGCGTCGGTGAGAACCGCGGTGATGCTCGCGGGGTTCAGTCCCAGACCTGGGAACCCGTCGAGGACTGCTGCCGAGCGGGCGTCGGTGAACACGGCAACACCGGCGATGATCGGAACCGACGTACCCGCGGCGCGCGCCTGCGTGAGGAACCGAGCGACCGTGCCGACATCAGCGACGTGGTTGAGGACGCACACTGCTGCGCCGGCCCGCTCCTTGTTCGCAATGCGCGCTGCGCGCCGGTCCGTGGGGGGCGCATGGGGCGATTCCGGGACAGCGACCGTCAGCCCGGCTGCTGCGGCTAGTGCAGTCAGCCGAGTGCCGTCAAGGTCGAATACCTGCGTGACGCCTCGACGAACCGACGCGGTGCGGGCGTCCCCGGTAACGCACAGCACGGCATCCACCGCGAGAGCGCTGAGACCGGCGATCTCCTCTTCGAGGACGACCCGGTTCCGGTCGCGGCAGGTGAGGGTTATCCAGGGACGGCCGCCCGCGGCCAGGATCTCCTGCGCGAGCAGCGTGGGCGGGAAGTCCGGCCGGTTCTGATGGTCACCGACCAGGAGTGCATCCGCCGATGAGGCTGCAATCCGCACTGCTCTACGAAGACCGGGCAGGTCGAAGGGATCGAGCGTCAGATCAGTCAGGACGACGGGGCGGCTGCTCATCCGATGTAGCACTGCAGAGCTGGCGCCAAGACTTGGAATAGGTGCCGGCCAGACGGGCGCATCTGCTCCGACGAACGAGCAGCGGCGGCTATCGACTTCGCAGATGCCGCGCGGCCGGACGCCGCCGCACGGGCCGTAGACCATCCGCTTCGGACACTCAAGAGGCATGGTCATCGCATCAAGGTACGGGCTGACCTACGTGCCTCGACGAGAGGTTCTTTCGTGATGCGGGCGCCCGATGTCAACCGTGGTTTCCAGTTGTCCGTCTGCGTGTCGCCGTAGCGCGCCCACGATGACGGGGATGCGGCCGGCCATCACCCGATCACATCAGGGCTTGGACGCGGCAGGTCGTGCTGCGACCGGGATCCTGCTGTGGTTGACGGCGTTGACATTCCGGGTCGCGAGAGTGCTGAGGTAGGTGCCGAAGCCACCATGAGCCCGGACGTCCTGCCGAGCCGACGTTCGGACGACGACATCAGACGTGCGCACGACATGGAGATTCTCGGCTGACTCAAGTGCGCTGACCAGCTCGCGATCCTCATGCAGCGGGATGTGTTGAAAGCCTCCCACGGCTTGGTAAGCGGTCGCGCGCATTCCGAGGCAGGCACCATGCACGTGGTGGTGCGTCGGTGGATGGTCCGGGTCCACGCCCGCTGCGTAGAGCTCCTCGTACCTGCTGATCAGGGCTGGTGGATGGTCGTGGTCTTCGATGATCTCCACCACCCCGACAACCGCGTCGGCGCCCGCATCGGCCAGCGCTATCTGACGCTCGAGCCAGTCGGCTCGCACGATCGAGTCCGCGTCCGTCGTGGCCAACCAGCGGCCACGCAGTTGTCCGTGCAGGAGTGCTGCCATGCCGGTCGCGCGTGCTACCCCGACACTATGGGCGTTGATGGTGAGCACTGCCGCACCGGCGTCTCGGGCAATCGAATCGGTGGCGTCCGTGCAGCTGTCGCAGACCACAACGATCCGCACCGGGACGGGCGCGCGGCGGGCGGCAATGGCCAACGAGTCGAGACATCGAGCGATGAGAGCAGCCTCGTCGTGGGCGGGAACCACAACACCTACCGAGCTGATGGGGGTACGTCTCCGGTCTGCGTGTACCTGTTCGTAGGTCATGCCCACGCCCCGTGTCGTCGGTGATACGGCTTGGTAGAGCGCTGCCACCGAGACCGAATGTCTAAACCGGCTTCGCCCTGGCGCCGAAGCCGCTCTCCCGGCGTCAGACCCGGTGTTCGCGCTGCCTCGGGCGGGTTTGCCAGCAAGCGCAGGCCCGTGGTCGTTCTGGTTGCTCCGGTGGCGCGCCCTTGCCTCGGCTCTGGCACCAAATGTCAGCCGGCACCGCTCCGCTGGCAGCCGCGACTGGCTGACGGTCGGCCGAGTCACGCGGTGCGGGCACGTCAGGTTCCGGGGACTGCCCTGCTCACCGCCGCCCCCCGCCCTCGTCCGCGACCCTACGCAAGCGTTGCAGATCGAGGACGATCTCAGAGCGGCACCGCGCCGATACAGTGAGGTCACCCGCTCACCGAAAGGACCGTCATGGCTGACCCCGCGATTGTCGAGGCGCTGCTGGCCACCGACCTGTTCGGCTCGCTCGACAAGAAGGCGGCGTCGAAGCTCGCCGACCTCTGTTCTCGCGTCAGCACCCCGCCGGCAAGCAGGTGGCGACTGAGGGCGACGGCGGCATCGGCTTCCACCTCATAGCGTCCGGCACCGCGTCGGTCACGGTGAACGGCCAGTCGCGGCCGACCTTGGGGCCGGGCGACTATTTCGGCGAGATCTCTCTCATCGACGGCAAGCCGCGCTCAGCGACTGTCGTTGCCGAGGAGGTACTCCTGACCTACAGCTTGGTCGCGTGGGACTTCAACCCAGTCCTGCAGTCCGAGCCCTCCGTCGCCCTCGCGATGCTGCAGTCCCTCTGCGCGCGGCTGCGCGCGATCGAGCAGTCCTAGCCGATCCCCAGTCTCAGTTCCCCACAGGGGGGACGAAGCGAGAGACGAGCGAGCGCAGACGCTGTCGCTGGTTGGAGGCCATCGGCCTCCGACCTAGCCCCATAAGGTGCACCCCCAAGGGCCTGAAGCCAACTCGCGCGTCGAGAATACGTTCGCGAGCCGCTGAAGCCTGTGAAGTCGCAGGTGGGAGCGGGGGCCATCGCCTCGAGCGTGAGACCGACAGGTCCAGCCTGCGCCGACCGCAGCGGGCGCAGGCGCCGCTGGGATGGTCGTCCGCGACGGCAACCTGCTCTCCGACCGCTGACCCGTCCGCGTACGGCAGGATCGTCGCGGACGACAGGGGTGGATGGACGACAGGGGTGGAGATGGACGGCAGCTGCAACGCCTGCGGCGCCATGCACGGACCCGGTGAGCGGTTCTGCGTGGAATGCGGTGCGCCGCTGGGAGCCGTCTGCCCGGCCTGCGGCACGCCCGCCACGCGCGGTCGGTTCTGCGCGGAGTGCGGCGGTCCGCTCGCTGGACCGCCCGCGCCCGCGGCCCCGGTTGCCGAGCGCCGGTTGGTCAGCCTGCTCTTCGGCGACCTGGTCGGCTTCACGTCTGTCAGCGAGACCCGGGACCCCGAAGCGGTCCGCGAACTGCTGAGGCTACTTCGACCGCGCGCGCGAGGTCGTGGAGCGGTACGGCGGCGTCGTCGAGAAGTTCATCGGCGACGCTGTGTTCGGCGTGTGGGGCGTGCCGGCCGCGCACGAGGACGACGCCGAGCGCGCGGTACGCGCCGGGTTGGAGCTCGCGGCCACCGTAGCTGCCCTCGGCGAGGAGGTCGCGATCCCCGACCTGCGGATACGCGTCGGCATCACGACCGGCCAGGTCGCGGTGACCCTCGGCGCGGTCGGCGAGGGCATGGTCGCGGGCGACGCCGTCAACACCGCGGCGCGGGTCCAGTCGGTCGCCGCCCCAGGTCAGGTCTGGGTTGACGACACGACCCGCTCGCTGACGACCGCCGCGATCGCGCACCAGTCGGTCGGCACGTACGAGCTCAAAGGCAAGGCAGTCCCCGTCGAGCTGTTCCACGCCGTCCGCACTGTCGCGGGGGTCGGCGGCGACCAGCGCGTCGACGGCCCGGAGGCCGCGTTCGTCGGCCGCGACCGGGAGCTGCGCGTCGTGAAGGAGCTGTTCCACCAGACCTTCGACGACCGGCGGGCCCGCGTCGTGCTGGTCGCCGGCGAGCCCGGGGCGGGTAGCAGCCGCCTCGCGTGGGAGTTCGAGAAGTACGTCGATGCGATCGCGACGCACTCGACCTGGTGGCTGCGCGGCCGGTGCCTGTCCTACGGACAGGCGAGCGGGGGACGTGTCCTCGCCGAGCTCGTCCGCTCGCACCTGCGGGTCACCGAGGGCGATTCCGACGCCGATATCGCCGTCGCCCTGGACCGGAGGCTGGAGCAGCACTTCGCCGAGCCCGCGGACCGCGAGGACGTGCGCCCCACACTGCTGTCCCTCCTCGGTCTGTCCGACGCGCGTCTCGAGCCGACCGACCTGTTCGTCGGGCTGCGGCGACTGCTCGAGGCAATGACCACCGACGGGTCGTCGGTGACGCTCACGGTGGACGACCTGCAGTGGGCCGACGACGCGTTCCTCGACTTCGTCGAGCATCTGCTCGAGGCGGGCCGCGCCCCGATCCTGGTGCTCGGGCTGACCCGGCCCGAGCTTGTCGAGCAGCGGCCGACGCTGGCAGCGGGCCGCAGAGCGACGACAGTCTTCCTCGACCGGCTGAGCGACGAAGCGCTCGGCGAGCTGCTCGACTCGCTGGTCGCCCGGCTCACGCCCGCGCTCCGCGCCGAGCTCGTGGCCCGAGCTGCCGGGATCCCGTTGTACGCGGTCGAGACGGTGCGCGTCCTCGTCGATCGAGGCGCCATCGCACTGCACGACGGCGGCTACGTCCTCGCCGACCCGGCGGCCGATCTCGAAGCGCTCGGTCCGCCGACGAGCCTCACGGCGCTGCTCGCGGCGCGCCTGGACGCGCTGCCCAACCCGGAGCGGCGGCTCGTGCAGGACGCCAGCGTCCTCGGCATCGCGTTCTCCCGTGCCGGCCTCGGCGCACTCGCCCCGGACGACGTGGACATCGATGCCGGGTTGGAAGCGCTGCGACGGAAGGAGATCTTCTCCCTCGACCTCGACCCGCGAAGCCCCGAGCGCGGCTCCTTCCGGTTCGTGCAGACGCTGCTGCGATCCGTCGCGTACGACACGATCGGCCGCCGGGACAAGCGTGATCGGCACCTCGCCGCAGCCGCCCACCTCGCGGCGGAACACGACGTACTGCCCGCGGTTCGCGCGCAGCACCTGCTCGACGCACGGGCGGCGCTGCCCGAGGCAGATGACGTCGTCGAGCTCGTCCTGAGCGCTGCTTCGCTCCTCGAGCAGGCGGCCGAGGACGCCTGGCAGGTCGGCGCCGGCAATGACGCCATCGCGCACCGGCTCGCAGTCCTCGCGCTACCGCTCGACGACCGAGCCGTGGTGCGAAACGCCGTTGAGCTAGCCCGCCTGCACACTACCGTGCAGCCTGCGGAGACCGCCGCGGTCGAGGCCGAGCTGCGCCGCGCCCACCAGACGGCCGCCGATGTCGGCGACCGCCCGGCGGCCTTGCTGCTCCTCGCCACCGTCGCCGACATCGTGACCCGCCGCGACGTCACGGAGGCGCAACGGCTCGACGAGCAGATCTTTGCGGAGGCCGTTGCGCGCTCCGACGCGGCCGAGGCACTCGCCCGTGCGTGCAGCGATCTGGCGTACGTCTCCCAGTTCAGCGACGAAGCAGGAAAGCAGCGGGCGTTCGACGGGGTCATGGCCGCGACGCTCGTGGTCGAGGAGTGGGGCGGGGACCGGGACTTCGACGTGATGCTCGGTGCGGTGTCGACAGCGCTCATGGCCTCCGGACGGGTGCGGTTCGCCGACGTGGTCACCAGCGCGCGCGCAGCGCGGTACGACCGTACCGACCCCCGCAGCGTGTCGGCGCTGGCCAACCTCGCGGCTGGTCGCGTGAACGACCTCCCGCTGGAAGCAATGCGCGCCGGCCTCGAGGCGATGGAGAGGGCGCGGGCACTGGGCATGCCGAACTACGAGTTCCTCACCCGCGCTCCCCTGCTGTTCGCGGCCCACGCCGTCGGCGAGTGGGACCTGGCGGCGGCGACCGTCGCCGACGCCGCGGAGACCGAGGTTCGGGAGGACCTGCCCTGGCAGGCGTTCCTCGCTGCCGCCAGCGGCATGCTCGCCTGGGGACGACGGGATCGGTCGCTGCTGCTGCCGCTCCCGGAGGGCCCGGTCGACGAGCTGTCGTCCGGTGACGTCGGACGGCACCGCGCCGTGGCGCTCGCGCTCGACGGCGACCTGGACGCAGCGGCGGCCGCGCTGGACGCGCTGACGGCGTTCGCAGCAGGCGTCGCCGTGGATGACCTGCACCCCGCGGCGGCGCTCGCATGCGACCTGCGGCTCGCCGTCGGCGACCGCGCGGGCCTCGACACGCTCTCGGCGATGCTCCTCGCGATCCCTCCCGGTCGGCGGCTGCGGCTGACCGGCGCCCTCGTGCCGCGCGTCGAGGGTCACCGCGTTGGCGATCCGGCGCTGCTGCTGCGGTCGATCGCCGGGTACGAGGAGGCGGGCGCCGCGTACTGGGCGGCGCACGTCCGGGTCGAGCTCGCGGTGATGCTGGCGGCCCGCGGCGAGGACCCCGAGCCGGTCGCCACAGCGGCGCTGCCGCTGCTCACCGCTATCAGCGCGGTCGGCGACCTCGCCGCACTGGCCAGTATTCGACCGACCGGTTCTTGACGGACCGTCCGAGGCCGTGGCTCGCTCAGGCCCAGGCCACTCTCGGCCCGCGCCACAGCGACGTGTGAAGCAACCGGTCCCTGACCCGACCTCATGCGGTGCGCCGTCAGGGACTTGAACCCCGAACCCGCGGATTAAGAGTCCGCTGCTCTGCCAATTGAGCTAACGGCGCGTGCCGCCCGACGGGGGGCCGGGCAACGACCGTCGAGATTACCAGCCCGCGGTCAGGGGCGCGCCGCGGACAGCACAGCCGCCGTCGCCGCGACCCGCTCGTCGGCCATGAACGCCTCCAGCGACAGCGGCAGCGGGATCGACCAGTTCGGGTACGCGTCGGTCGTCCCCGGCAGGTTCGGCTGCCGCAGCTCTCCGACGACGTCGTACGGCGAGGCGAGCACGATCCGCGACGGCGTCATCCCCAGCAGCCGGTGCATGGCGAGCACCACCGCGTCGACGTCGTCGCGGTCCGCGGCATCAAGCGCGCCGGCCGCCACGAGCGAGTCGAGCAGCACGGCGCGCTCCGCCGCGGCCGCCGCCGCCTCGGCGTCCGGGTCGGCGAGCAGCCCCAGCGACGCGCGTACCCGCACCTGCTCACCGGCGAGAAAGCCTGCAGCAGTGGGCAGATCGTGCGTCGAGATGGACGCCATCGCATCCTCGCGCCAGTCTCCCGGCGCCTTCGGCGGTGCGGTCGGGTCGTCGCCGGTCCGCTCGAACCACAGCACCGCCGAGCCGAGGATGCCGCGGTCGGCGAGCGCCTCGCGGACGCCGGGCGCCACGGTGCCGAGGTCCTCGCCGACGACGACGCCACCGGTCTCGAGCGCCGCGGCGACCACCGTGTCGAGCATCGCGGTCGCGTCGTACGACACGTACGCGCCCTGCCCGGCCGGCGCGGACGGCGGGATCCACCACAGGCGGAACAGGCCCATGACGTGGTCGACGCGCAGCCCGCCGCCGCGGGACAGGACGGCGTCGAGCATGTCGCGGAGCGGCGCGTACCCGGCCTCGGCCAGCGCACCCGGCCGCCACGGCGGCAGCGCCCAGTCCTGCCC
>CAJCIY010000033.1 GCA_903970495.1 Candidatus Melainabacteria bacterium
GCACGGTGAGCGGCACGTAGGACTGCTGCCCACCCGATCCGACGAGCTTGAGCAGGTACTGGCCCTGGACCCAGTCGTCGGTGATCTGGACGGAGAGCGACGAGGACCACCCGCACTGGACCATGTTGGTGCCCGGGGTGACGGGGCACGCGGGCTGCTCGGTGCCCGGCAGCGGTCCCGACGTCCACACCTGGCGGCCGCCGTCGCCGTGGTACCAGCCCATCCGGTACGCCGTGACGGTGAACGACGGGGCGCGGGTCGAGACGTAGAGGTGCAGCAGCTGTCCTTCGGTGACCTCGACGCTGTCGGAGTACCCGGCGATCCCGGTCGAGGCGACCGATGTGTCCGCATCCTGCTGGCCCGTGATCTGCCAGGCAGTGGTTCCCGCGCGGTCGTTCTCCGCGACGACCCAGGCTGCGACCGGACCGCTCGGCCCCGGCGTCACGGGAGCCACCGGCATCGTCATCGTCGGGGCGGCCGAGGACGGCAGCTCGCCAGGTCGCGCGGGCGGGGCGGCGGTCGGGCTCGTCGGGCGGCCGCTGCACGCACTCAGGACCGCCGCACAGACCAGGAGCGCACCCAGGGCCGACGCACGGCGGCGCCAGCCTCCCATCCGACATCCTCCTCGCCCCGGCGACTCCGACGTCGACAGCGGGCACAGCACAGTGCAGCTTCCTGAAGGCCGGCTGAGCGACGGCTGAGCGCTGGTTCAGAGGCGGCGGCGGGAGGCGGCACGCGATGAGATCGCGCCCGGCTCGGTGCAGGCCGGAGCTGCCCGCCGCTGGAGCCGCGGCGTCCTACCCGGCGGCGAGCTGCGCGTCGTCGGTCTCGAAGCGGTAGCCGAAGCCGCGGACGGTGACGATCCGCCGGGCTGCCGCCCCCAGCTTCACGCGCAGCCGCAGCACGTGGACGTCCACCGTCCGCCGCGGGCCCTCACCGACCTGGTTCCACGCCAGCTCGAGCAGGCGGGCACGGGTGAGCAGCCTGCCGGGATGCCGCAGGAACACCTCGAGCAGGAGCAGCTCCTGGTGGGTGAGGGAGACCCGGCGGCCGGCGACCGTCACCTCGAGGCGACCCAGGTCGAGCCTGATGTCCCCGGCCTCGAGCACCGGCCGGGACGGCCCGGGGTCCTGCGCTGCGCCGTCGAGCGGCCACTCGCCCGGCTGCAGCCGCTGCACGGACGCGGTCACGCTCCGGCGGGTCAGCTCGGCGAGCCACTCCTCGTCCACCTCACCGGCGACGGTCACCACCAGCACCGTCACGACGTCGTGGGAGGGGTTCGACCAGCCGGCTGCCGGAAGGGTCGTCGTCGTCATGCAGCTGACCTTTCGGAGGCGCGCGGGGGGCGCGCGGGAGGTGGGCGGCCTGCGGGAGATCGTGGAAGAGCTGGCGGACACGTGCCCGCGGCGGCTGGCACGGCGCACGCGGTCGGCTGGCGCCGGGAGCGGCGGTCCGGGACGGTCAGCCGCGACAGATCGCGCCCGCGACGCGCCGGAGGTCGAGGAACCGGCGCGCGACCAATGCAGCGGACCGGTTCACGAGGCGTGACCATACACGACCACATCGATCGCCAAAGCACGGTTTTCGCCCCGGGTCGACGGGTGCGACTTGATGGGGCGCCGACGAGGTCCCTATTATCTCGACATCGAGAAGCTTGACATCGAGAGAGCGGAGACCGCGATGCAGTGGGACCCGTCCCAGTACGCACGCTTCGCCGACCACCGCAGCCGCCCGTTCTTCGACCTCGTCGCCCGGGTCGGCGCCGACGCGCCGCGGCAGGTCGTCGACCTCGGCTGCGGCTCGGGAGAGCTGACCGCGACGCTGGCCGAGCGGTGGCCGTCCGCGCACGTACGGGGGATCGACGCGTCGGCGGAGATGATCGCGGCCGCACCTGCCGGCGACTTCTCGGTCGGGTCCGCGCAGGACTTCGACGCCACCGGCGTCGACGTGCTGGTGAGCAACGCGATGCTGCAGTGGGTGCCCGACCACGAGCCGATCGTGGCCCGCTGGTGCCGACAGCTCGACCCGGGCGGATGGCTCGCCCTCCAGGTCCCGGACAACTTCGAGGCCCCGTCCCACGCGCTGATGCGCACCCTCGCGGAGAGCCCGGCGTGGTCCGCGCGGCTCGGCACCGTGCTCCGGGACGCCCGCAACCGGGTCGCCCCCGAGGCGTACCTGGCCCTCCTGCTCGACGGGGGGTTCGACGCCGACGTGTGGCAGACCGACTACCTGCACCTGCTCACGGGCGAGGACCCGGTCCTCGAGTGGGTACGCGGCACCGGTCTGCGCCCCGTCCTCGCGGCGCTGTCGGCAGCCGACGGCGCGGCCTTCGAGGAGACGTACGCGGCGATGCTGCGGGAGGCGTACCCGCGGACCGCCCACGGGACCGTCCTGCCGTTCCGGCGCACCTTCGTGGTGGGCCGCAAGGCGGGTCGCGGGCCCGCTGCCTGACGTGCTCCCGGCCGGTGACTGGTCACCCTGGGCCATGCCGAGATGGCCCGCATCGCGTCGCTCGTCGTAACACGACGGGCGGACGCTGGAGGTGCTCTCAGCGTCAGCCGCCGACGGAAGGCACCGCCATGGACCGCGTACGCCAGTGCCCGTGCTGCCCGATCCGGTTCCTGCACCGGACCGAGCTCGAATGGCACCTGCGCGAGGAACATCCCGACACGCACGTCGAGTACGTGACGCGCTCGCAGCGCACGGGTGCCAACGCGACCGCGGTGCCCGAGCCACGACAGCCGACCGAGGGCGCTGCATCGCGGGCGCCGCGTACCCGCTGATCGACGAGCGGGCGCAGCCGCCTGCACCAGTTCATTGACTGACGAGTCAGTCAGTCGTTAGTCTCCGGCCTTCTGACGAACCGGAGCCCTCGATGTACGTATCGGTCTTCCTCGGCCCCTTCTCCCGGACGCCGGGGGATGACAAGCCGCTCATCGACTTCTGCCTCGACCAGGCGCAGCGCGCCGCCGACGCCGGGTTCGCGATGGTGACCTTCGGCGAGCAGCACTTCAACAACTACGAGCCCTACAGCAACCCGTTCCTGATGGCGGCGCGCCTCTCGCCGAGCCTGGGCGACTGCTGGTTCGGGACGACCATCGTGCCGCTGGTCTTCCACCACCCCCTGCGCCTGGCCGAGGACAGTAGCGTCATCGACCTCCTGCTCGGCGGCCGGTTCATCATGGGGATGTCGGCCGGTCGGGCCGGCTTCTCGTTCGACTTCGAGAACTTCGGCATGGACCCGGCGACCCGCGAGGACGCGTTCGAGTCGAAGCTGGGCATCCTGCAGCGGGCCTACCGGCAGGGGCCGGGCGACCCGCCGATCGTGATGGACACCCCGTACGACAGCGGGCAGCTGATGGGGCGGCTCATGCCGATCCCCTACCGGGCGGCCGGCCCGCTGCTCGCCGTGGGGACCAACACCGACGCCACCGTCGAGAAGACCGCGCAGCGCGGCCTGTCGCTGTTCCTCGGCCCGTGCCTGCCCCGCGAGGCGGCGGCGAAGATGGACCTCTACCGCTCGGCCGCCCGGGCGGCGGGGCGGGACGCGGCCGAGATCGAGCAGGCGCTCGACCGCTCGCTGGTGACCCGGCACGTGATCGTCGCCGAGACCGAGGACACAGCGTGGGACCGGGTCGAGCGGATGGTCGGGCGCAACCCGATGATGGACCGCAGCGTCGACACCCGCTCCCTGCGCGAGCTGTCGCAGATCGACCTGTCCACCGACGAGGCCCGCCGCGACCCGGCCAACCGCAATGCGGCGTGGGTCCAGTCCTGGGTCATCGCCGGTTCGCCGGACAGCGTCACCTCCCAGCTGCTCGCCTACCCGGCGGCCGGGGTCCCGCAGGTCAACACCCGCTTCACCGCAGGCATCTTCAACCCCGCCGAGATGGACGCCTCCTTCAGCCTGTTCCTCGCCGAGGTGCTCCCCCACCTCGACGCGCAGCGCCTGCCCGGGCCCACGGAGAACGAGACGCGGGTGGAGCACACCCCGGCGTACGTCGCCCCGGCGGGCTTCTCGCCGGACGTCATGCGCAGTCCGGGCATGCCGACGCCCCAGCCCAGCGGGGCAGCGGTCCCGGCCACCTCGCCGTGACCGCCGGCGACCCGGTCGCCGAGAGGGTGCTCTCGCGACGGGCCGTCTCTAGGCTGCCCGTCGTGTCCGGTGACGAGTCCGACGCGGACCAGCCCAGGCCGCGCAACAGGTCGCAGCGGCAGATCGACGAGTCGATGCAGATCCGCGACCGGGTGGTCAGTGCGGCCATGGAGGTCTTCGCCTCCAAGGGGTACCGCGAGACCACGCTGGCGGAGGTGGCGGAGCGCGTCGGCCTGAAGCGGCCCGGGCTGCTGCACCACTTCGGCTCGAAGGACGCGCTGTTCCGGGCCGTGCTCGAGCGGGAACGCGACTGGGCCGACCGGAGGATCGAGGGTCCGGAGTCGCTCACGCACCTGCGCGACTTCGTGGGCGGCGACGAGCGGGCCAGGGTGCCGCTGCAGTTCCTGCACGTGCTGGAGGGTGAGACCGTCGCCGGCAACGAGGTGGCTGCTCCCTGGGTCCGGGAGCGGTTCGCGAGGGTGCGCGCCGACATCGAGCGCCGCCTGGCGGCAGCGCGCGCGGCGGGGACCGTGGACGACGCCCCGGACATCGAGGTGCAGTCGCTGCTGATCGCCGCCGCCATCAGCGGGCTGCAGAAGCAGTGGCTGCTCGACGAGTCCGTCGACTCCCGTGCGGCCGTCGACCTCCTGCTGGCCGTCCTGGGACCGACACCGGCCGTCGCGAAGGCGGCCCCGTCCCGTCCTCGCCGGCCTCCGGCGACGCCGCGCACCGCGTCGTCCTGAACGCCGCCGTCCGGGGGTTTACAACCGACTGACGGGTCAGTACGTTCGCTCCTCTGTGACGCTGCCCACAGGGGACGCGCCGACGTGACGGAAGGGCCCTGATGCACGACGTCGTGCTCTTCGCACTCCTGGGCCTCGGCCCCGGGGCGTTGATCGCGGGCCTGGCGCTCGGGCTGGTGCTGACCTACCGCGGGTCGGGGACGATCAACATGGCCAGCGGTGCGCTGGCCGTCGTCGGCGCGTACACGTTCTACGGGCTGCGGACCGACGGGTACCTGTGGGTGCTGCCCATCCCGGGGCTGCCGCACCAGATCGACCTGGGCGGCCCGTGGCCGACCGTTCCGGCGATCGTCGCCGCGGTCGTCGTCACCGGCGTCGTCGGCCTCGCCTTCGACCTGCTGGTGCTGCGCCCGCTCCGCTCCGCTCCGCAGCTCGCCCGGCTCCTGGCCTCGCTCGGGCTGCTCATCGTGCTGCAGGCCGCCGTCACGCTGCGGTTCGGCAGCGACGGGCAGCAGGCACCCACCGTCTTCCCCGAGGGCCCCAAGGACACCGCGACGATCTTCGGCGCCACCGTCCCGAGCGACCGCCTCTGGCTGCTGCTGCTCGTCGCGGTGGTCACGGTGGCGCTCGCCGCCGTCTACCGCTTCACCCGCTTCGGGCTGGCGACCCAGGCGGCGGCCGAGAGCGAGACCCTCGCCGTCCTGGCCGGCCTGTCCCCCGTACGGCTCTCCGCCACCAGCACCGTGCTGGGCGCCATGGTCGCCGGCGGCCTCGGGGCGGTCGCCGCCTCGCAGGTGCCGCTCGACCCCATCACCGTACCGCTCACGATCATCCCCGCGCTCGTGGCCGCGGTCGTCGGACGGTTCACCTCCTTCGGGCTGACGGCGGTGGTCGGCGTCCTGATGGGGGTCGCCGAGTCCCTGGTGACGCTCGCGCAGAGCCGTACGTGGTTCCCCACCGCCGACGGCTCGCCGCTGCCCGGTGTCACGGACCTGCTGTTCTTCCTGCTCGTCGTCGTCGCCGTCCTGTGGCGCGGGTCGAGCCTGCCGCAGCGCGGGTCGCTCACCGAGAACGCCCTGCCCGCCGCACCGGCCGCCCGCCGGCTGTGGGCACCGGCAGGCGGCGCCGGCCTCGTGCTGGTGGTCCTGTTCCTCACGCTGCCGTTCGGCCTCCGCCAGGCGCTGATCAACTCGCTCATCGGGGTGCTGGTCTGCCTGTCGCTGACGGTGATCACCGGGTTCGTCGGCCAGGTCTCGCTGCTGCAGATCGCACTGTCGGGCGTCGCCGGGTTCGTGGTCAGCGAGCTGTCGACCAAGGCGGGCCTCGGTTTCCCCGTCGGCCCGCTGCTGGGCATCGCCGCCGCGGTCGCCCTGGGCATGCTCACCGCCGCCTCGGCGCTGCGCGTCCGCGGCGTCAGCCTCGTGATGGTGAGCATCGCCGGCGCCGTGGCGCTGCAGACCTTCGGCTTCGAGAACCCCATCTGGGGCGGCGGCACCTCCTCGCTCTCGGTGCACGAGCCCCACCTGCTCGGGCTCGACATCGGCACGGCCGCGCCGTTCTTCCTCAACGCGGCCGACCAGCCCAGCCCGCTGTTCGGCATCGTCTGCACCGTCGTGGTGGTGCTGGCCGCCGTCGGCGTCGCCGCGCTGCGCCGGGGCGACCTCGGCAAGCGGATGCTCGCGGTCCGCTCCGACGAGCGGGCCTCCGCGGCGGCGGGCATCAGCGTCCGACAGACCAAGATCGTCGCCTTCGCCATCTCCTCGGCGATCGCCGGTCTGGCCGGGGTGCTGTACGCGTACAACTTCCAGTCGGTCAGCAGCAGCCGCTTCGACGTCCTGCTGGCGCTGACGTTCGTCGCCTTCGCCTACCTCGGGGGCATCACGACGATCACCGGCGCGGTCGTCGCGGGCCTCGGCGTCACCGAGGGCTTCGTCGGCTACCTGCTCGACACCTACACCGGCATCACCCCGAACTACCAGCTCCTGCTCAGCGGGTTCGCGCTGCTCGTCGCGCTGACCCGCCAGCCGGCCGGGGTCGCCGCCGTGATGCAGCAGAACGTCGCCCAGCTCACAGCCCGGTGGTCCGCCCGTCGCGGCGCTCCGCGGGACGTCGACGAGGCACCGGTCGAGCCCGGCAGGCCGGTCGCGGCGGTGCGGTCGTGAGCGGGCTGGAGGTCACCGACCTGTCGGTCCGGTACGGCGGCGTGCAGGCCCTCGACCGCGTCTCGCTGACGGTCGAGCCCGGTGAGCTCGTCGGCCTCATCGGGCCGAACGGTGCGGGCAAGACCACCTTCATCGACGCGGTGTGCGGCTTCGCCGCCTCGACCGGGACGGTGGTCGTCGACGGCCAGGACGTCTCCCGCCGCCGACCGCACCTGCGCTCCCGGGCCGGGCTCGCCCGCACCTGGCAGGCCGCCGACCTGTTCGACGACCTCGCGGTCCGGGACAACCTCGCCGTCGCCCGCCCTCACGGCCGGCACCGACGCGGCGCCGCGGCCGACCCGCTGCCCTTCCTCGCGCTGCTCGGCTGCGAGCACCT
>CAJCIY010000034.1 GCA_903970495.1 Candidatus Melainabacteria bacterium
CCCCGATCAGCACTCCGCCAGCCGCCCGCCGATCAGACGCCGGGCGACCCCGACGGGCCGCTGCGGGCGGAGCTGCGGGCGTTCGCCCGGGCGCACGCCCGCTGGGGTCACCGCCGGGCGCTGGTCGCGATGCGAGAGGCCGGGTTCGTGTGAACCACAAGCGCTGCCAGCGGCTGTGGCGCGAAGAGAGCCTGCGAGTGCGAGTCCCGGTCCGTCGCAAGCGGGCCGGCCGGTCCACCACCAGGTCACTGGTCGCCGACGCACCGGACGTGGTGTGGGCGATCGACTTCCAGTTCGACGCGACCACCGACGGCCGACCCATCAAGATCGCTAACGTCATCGACGAACACACCCGCCAAGCCCTGGGCGGGCAGGTCGCCCGCTCGATTACCGGCGAGGACCTGGTCATCGAGCTCGGCAAGATCGCCGCCGCACGAGGGCGTTGGCCGGTCGCGATCCGCTGCGACAACGGACCGGAGCTGATCTGCCAGGCGCTGGCTGATGAGTGCGCCGGCCGCGTCGGGCTGTCGTTCATCGACCCCGGCTGCCCCTGGCAGAACCCGTTCGTGGAGTCCTTCCACGGCCGGCTCCGCGACGAGTGCCTGAACCTCAATCACTTCACCATGCTGCTCGAGGCGAAGGTCGTCATCGAAGACTGGCGCGCCGAGTACAACACCGTCCGACCGCACAGCTCCCTCGGCTACCAGCCCCCAGCGCGGTACGCGGCACACTGCAACCACCAACACCAGCAGCAAGAACCCGAACTCTCAAAACCCCCGGACCAGTAGACGGGGTCCGGTCAGCAGGGCCCGCCACCCTTGCCGGACCAGGATCACCCGAGCTCGACGACCTGCTCGAGGCCGTCGAGTCTCACCCGATCTGGACCGACCTCAGGGGGCCGGTCACGGATAACTGAGACCACGAACGAGACGACCACTCGGGTCTCTATCTCACACATTGATACAGCGAGAACGGCAGGACCCAAGGATTGCAGGCACTCTCATAGAGCCGACGCCCGGATTTGAACCGGGAACCGCCCGATTACAAGTCGGGTGCGCTGCCGTTGCGCCACGCCGGCGTACGCGGAGATCCTATGAGCGGCTCCGGTCGGTCACGGGCCCGACCGCACCCGCCCGAGGATCGCGTCGAGGTCCATCCGGTACGGACCGAACCGCGACCCCACCCACGACACCCCGTCGACCGACCAGCTCGGGATATCGGCGTCCGGCGGCACGTCCACCACCACGTCGAAGCCGTCGAGACCACCGCGCAAGGCAGAGAGCCGGCCGACGAGCTCGGCCGCCTCGTCGCCCCCGGAGAGCCCGATCACGAACGCGCCGTCGTAGCCGGCCGCCCGCCGGAGCGGGCGGGCGTTCGGCCACCGGCCCGCGAGCCAGAACGGGACCGGGCCGATCGGTGTCGGCAGGAAGCGCACGTCCTCGACGCGGAACCGCGGGCCGTCGTGCGAGACCGTCGCGCCCGTCAGCATCGAGCGCAGCAGCGGCAGGCCCTCGTCCAGCACCTCTGCACGCCGGCGCGGGTCGGGCTCCTCGCCGAAGCGCGACATCTCCGCTTCGTCACCGAGCCCGAAGCCCAGGACCAGCCGGCCCCGCGACAGCCGGTCGAGCGTCACGGCCTGCCGGGCGAGCACCTGCGGCCGGCGCCGGGCGAGCGGCGTCACCATCGGGCCGAGGGCGATGCGAGAGGTCGCGACCGCGGCCGCCGCCAGGCAGATCCAGGGGTCGGCGATCGCCTCGACCGGTTCGGCGTAGGTGAGGTGGTCCCACAGGAACAGCCCGTCCCAGCCGGCCCGCTCCACCTCGACCGCGAGCTCCGCGACGGCTGCCGCGTCGGACAGCACGTCGAACGGCGGCAGGTAGACCGCCCGCTTCACCATCCGCCGACGGTAGCGTCACCGCCGTGACCGATGCCGCAGCGCTCGAGCAGATCAAGACCTCGATGCCCCAGGCCGTACCTCTCGTGGCGACGATGGGGATCGAGTACCTCGAGGTCACCGAGACGACCGCGCACCTGCGGCTGCCCGACCAGCAGCCGCTGCACAACCACGTCGGCGGCCTGCACGCCGGCGCGATGTTCACGCTCGGCGAGTCCGCATCGGGCGCGGTCGTGCTCGCCGCCTTCTCCGACGTCCTCGACCGGGCGACTCCGCTCGCCGCCGGCGCGGAGATCCGCTACCGGAAGCTCGCGCTCGGCGACGTCGAGGCGCGGGCGACCCTCGACGCCGACCCCGCGGCCGTACGCACCGACCTCGACGGGGGCGGGCTGCCGCAGTTCGACGTGACCGTCGAGCTGACCGCGGCCGGCGTGGTCACCGGGACGATGACGGTGCGATGGGCCCTGAAGCCGAACAAGCGCTGAGGACCGCGCGCCTGTCGCTCACGCCGCTGATCGACGCGGATGCCGCGCCGCTCGCCGCGGTGCTCGACGACCCGGTCCTGTGGACCTACGTCGGCGGCGAGGCCGAGACCGCGGCGACGTTCCGCCGGCGCGCCGCCGACACCGCGCCCGGCCGGTTCAACTGGGTGGTCCGTCAGCCGGAGGTCGCCGGCTACGTACAGGCGAGCGTCGCAGGCGGCGTCGCCTGGCTCGCCTGGGTGATCGGCACCGGCTTCCAGGGCCGCGGGTACGCCACCGAAGCCGCCGCCGCGATCCGCGACCACGTCGGCGTCCCGGCGCGGGCGGCGATCTCCGAGCACAACCTCGCGTCCGAGGCGGTGGCCCGGAAGATAGGCCTCACGCCGGGCGACGAGCGCGTCGGCGACGAGCGCGTCTGGCACGGACACCCGACCGGGCCGTCGAGAGTGACGGAAGCGGCCTGATCCCGGGCCTTTCCCGCCGGTTTCGTCACTCTCGACGGCGAGGCGGAGGTAGGAGCCGGGGCCCGACGCAAGGCGGAGGTAGGAGCCGGGGCCCGACGCGAGGCGGATGTACGAGCGGGGGTCCCACGCCAGGCGGAGGTACGAGCGTCAGACCGCGAGCCGGCGGCGGCGGGCGACCTCGGCCAGCACGATGCCCGTCGCCACCCCGGCGTTCAGCGACTCCACCGCGCCGGCGATCGGGATCGACACCCGCAGGTCGCAGGCCTCGCCGACCAACCGCGACAGCCCGCCGCCCTCGGCGCCCACCACGAGCACCAGCGGGTCGGTCGCGACCGCGAGGTCGTCGAGGTCCAGCGACCCGTGGCCGTCGAGCCCCACGACGACGAGCCCCTCGGCGGCGAGCTCCCGGAGCGTACGGGTGAGGTTGACCGCCTGCGCCACCGGCAGTCGCGCCGCCGCACCGGCCGAGGTCTTCCACGCCGACGCGGTCATCCCGGCCGAGCGGCGGCCCGGGACGATGACGCCGTGCGCGCCGAACGCGGCGGCGGAGCGGACGATCGCCCCGAGGTTGCGGGGGTCGGTGACGCCGTCGAGCGCGACCAGCAGCGGCGGCCGCCCGGAGTCGACTGCGGTGGCGAGCACGTCCATCGGGTGTGCGTACTCATAGGGCGGCACCGTGAGCACCAGCCCCTGGTGCACGCCGCGGTCGGTCGCCCGGTCGAGCTCGGGCTTGGTCGACTCCACCACCGGGATGCCGCGGTCGCCGGCGAGCGAGACCGCCTCGGTCAACCGCGGGTCGCGGTCGAGCCCGGGTGCCAC
Organism: Candidatus Melainabacteria bacterium; assembly: GCA_903970495.1. Lineage (GTDB taxonomy): Bacteria > Actinomycetota > Actinomycetes > Mycobacteriales > CAJCIY01 > CAJCIY01. The sequence goes on from CAJCIY010000034.1 coordinate 3,660, forward strand.
GCGCAGCAGCGTCGCCGGGACCCAGGCCCGGAGCGCCTCGAGCACCGAGTTGCGGCCGTAGACGAGCTCGGCCTCGTCGCCCGCGGCGGCCGGTCGGCGCGGGGCCGGGCGCTCCTTGGTGGCGGCGTGCTCGGCCCGGCGCTTGGCCGGGTGACCCGTACGCTCCTCGGCCTTGGGCGTCGGGCCCTTGCCCTCGAGCTGCTTGCGGCGGTAGCCGCCCGACCCGCTCGGGGCGCGGCGGCCGTCCTTGCCGGTCGCGACCTTCTTCTTCGGCAGCCCCTGCGGCGACCCCCGTCGTCGTCCGCCCGTCGCTGCCATGGGCTCAGGCTATCGGCGACTGCGGAACAGCAGCACCCGACCGACGATCACCGCGAGGAACGCGACGACCCAGAGGTCGGAGTCGGCGGACAGCGGCAGCACGACGACGAGGTAGAGCGTCAGCACCGCGAGCAGGTGCAGGCCGATGCCGCTTGCGAGCCGGCGGTCGTCGCGGATGAGTCCGACGTAGAAGCGCCGCAGCGTCGGGTCGAGCCGGCCGGTGACGTTGCGCACCGACCACGCCAGCGCGCCGGTCGCGACGAGGGCCGCGGCGGCGGCCGAGGCCCGCACGACGACCTCGTCGTGGTGGGAGCCGGTGACGAAGCGCAGCGCGAACGCGCAGACCGCGACGACGAAGGCCAGCGGGCGCAGCGCCTGCTGCAGCGCGACCCGCAGGTTGTGCCGCGCCGCGGTCTCCCGCGGGTCGGCGAGCAGCGCGCGCCGGAAGCCGTTCGCCGCGGCCGCCGGGTCCTTGCGCTGCAGCGCGACCTGGCCGAGGCCGTTGTGCGCGTAGGC
>CAJCIY010000035.1 GCA_903970495.1 Candidatus Melainabacteria bacterium
CAGCGGCAGCAGGGTCGCGCACCGGCCGGCCTCGTTGGTCTGCGTCGCGTGCGTACGGACCACCTCGGCGACCCGGTCGTCGAGCATCAGCTCCGGCCGCCACGCCACCTCGCCGTGGACGAAGCGAGCTGCGGTGAGCCAGAGGTTGGTCTGTCGCTTCGGCTTCGGGAAGGTCTCGATGAGGGCGCACACCGCCGGTGACGCGGCGACGCCCCGCGCCCACTCCGCGTACAGCGGCGAGCGGCTCGCGAACACCTCGTCGGCCTCGCGGCGGTAGTCCTCGGCGACGCCCATGGCCGACATCCTCGGCCATCTAGGCTTGCCGGTTGTGAACGGAGCCGGTCGCACCTTCGAGGTGCGCACGTACGGCTGCCAGATGAACGTCCACGACTCGGAGCGGATCGCCGGGGTCCTCGAGGCGGACGGCTGGGCGCCGTCGAGCGGCGAGCCCGACCTCGTCGTGTTCAACACCTGCGCGGTCCGGGAGAACGCCGACAACCGGCTCTACGGCAACCTCGGCCACCTCGCGCCCGTGAAGGCCGCCCGGCCCGGCATGCAGATCGCCGTCGGCGGCTGCCTCGCGCAGAAGGACGGCGCGACGGTGACCACGAGGGCGCCTTGGGTCGACGTCGTCTTCGGGACCCACAACCTCGGTTCGCTGCCGGTTCTGCTGGAGCGCGCGCGGGTCGAGGGTGCCAGCCAGGTCGAGCTGCGCGAGGCGCTCGAGACCTTCCCGTCGGCGCTGCCGGCCCGGCGGCACGCCGCGTACTCGGCCTGGGTATCGATCTCGGTGGGGTGCAACAACTCCTGCACCTTCTGCATCGTGCCGTCGCTGCGCGGCGTCGAGCGCAACCGGCCGATGACCGACGTCCTGGCCGAGGTGGGAGCCCTCGCGGCGCAGGGGGTCCTCGAAGTCACGCTGCTCGGCCAGAACGTCAACTCCTACGGCTCGGACCTCGGCGACCGCGGCGCGTTCGCCACGCTGCTCCGTCGCGCGGGCGAGATCGAGGGCCTGGAGCGGGTCCGCTTCACCAGCCCTCACCCGCGCGACTTCTCCGCCGACGTCATCGCCGCGATGGCCCAGACCCCGGCCGTCATGCCGCAGCTGCACATGCCGCTGCAGTCGGGCAGCGACCGGGTGCTGCGCGCGATGCGGCGGTCCTACCGGTCGGCGCGCTACCTGCAGATCCTCCGCGACGTCCGCGCCGCGATGCCGCACGCCGCGATCACCACCGACCTCATCGTCGGGTTCCCGGGCGAGACCGAGGCGGACTTCGCGCAGACGCTCGAGGTCGCCCGCGAGGCGGACTTCGCCGCGGCGTTCACCTTCCAGTACTCACCCCGCCCCGGTACGCCGGCCGCGTCGATGCCCGACCAGGTGCCGCCGGCGGTGGTCGCCGAGCGTTACGCCCGCCTCACCGAGGTCGTCGAGACGACCGCGCTGGCGCAGAGCCGGGCGCAGGTCGGCCGGTCGGTCGAGGTGCTCGTCACCGACGGCGACGGTCGCAAGGACGGGGCGACGGCGCGGGTCAGCGGGCGGGCGCGTGACGGCCGGCTCGTGCACGTCGACGCCGGCACCGGGGTCCGGCCGGGCGACGTCGTCGACGCGACGGTCACCTACGGCGCGCCGCACCACCTCGTCGCGTCGATGACCGCGCACCGCCGCACCCGCGCGGGCGACGCCTGGGATGCGGGGCGTACGCCGGTCACCGCGCCGACGACCGCAGCGGGCACGCTGCTGGGGATCCCGCGCGTCCGACCATGACGGTCGTCGCCGTGGTGGGACCGACTGCGGCGGGCAAGTCGTCGGCGGCCCTGGCGATCGCGCACCGGCTCGGCGCCGAGATCGTCAGCGCCGACGCGATGGCGCTCTACCGCGGCCTCGACATCGGGACCGCGAAGCTCCCGCCCGCCAAGCGCGAGGGCGTCCCGCACCACCTGCTCGACGTCTGGGACGTCCGCGAGCGGGCGAGCGTCGCGGACTACCAGCGGCGGGCGGTCGCCGTCGTCACCGACCTGCTCGACCGGGGGACGCCGGCCGTGGTGGTCGGCGGCTCCGGCCTGTACGTGCAGTCGCTCGTCGACGACCTGCAGATCCCGCCGACCGATCCAGCCGTACGCGGCCCGCTCGAGGCCGAGCTCGCCGAGCTCGGACCGCAGGCCCTGCACGCGCGGCTGGCCGGTCTCGACGCGGCTGCCGCCGCGGCGATCCTGCCGACGAACGGCCGGAAGATCGTCCGGGCCCTCGAGGTCGTCGCGCTGACCGGGTCGTTCACCGCGACGCTGCCGACGGGGGAGCGGCGCTGGCCGGGGACGGTCGTGATCGGCCTCGACCACGCCGACCTCCGCGCCCGGATCGACGCCCGGGTCGCGGACATGTTCGCGCGTGGGCTGGTCGCCGAGACGCTGGCGGTGGACGGGCTCGCCGCGTCGCCCACCGCGTCGAAGGCGCTCGGGTACGCGCAGGTCCTCGCATCGCCCGACGACCCGGCCGCGGCGCAGGTGGCAACCGCGCTGGCCACCCGCCGGTTCGCCCGGCGGCAGCGCTCGTGGTTCCGCCGCGACCGGTCGATCCGCTGGGTCGACTCCACCGAGGGTGCTCTCGACGCGCTGTAGCTCACTGCAGGACGACGGTCACCGACCCGTCGGCCCAGACGCCGACCTGGTCGAGCAGCGCGGCGAGGCTCGGGTCGAGGTGCGCCAGCTGCTCGGCCGTGTACGGCCGGCCCCTCGTCAGCTGTGGGACCGCGCCGCGGACGGTCACCCGGACCCCGTCGTCGGGACCCGCGCCGACCGAGACCCACACGCCGACGCTGTGGTCGGCAGCCCACTCGTCAGCGGCCGTCGTGGCGAGGTCGAAGTCGTCAGCGGTCGCGAAGCCCGCCGGGGGCGGCCGGTGCACCGTCGGGGCGAAGTCCTCGTAGACCGAGACCGGCGACGGGAGCAGCGCCTCGGCGAGCGAGGGCGCGAGGACGTCGGAGACGCGGACCTCGCCGTACTCGAAGTCGTCGAGCAGGCCTGTCTCGACCGCGCTCTTGGTGACCGTCGCGACGGCGTGGATGGCATACGTCCGGAGGGCCAGCAGCGCCGCCTTCTTCGTGGCGACATCGCCGATCAGCCGCTCGACCGCGGCCTCGAGCATCGCCTTCGCGGCGAGCCGGCCGGTCTCGGCCTCGGCCACCTCGGCGGTGGTGGCGCTGTCGGTGAAGATGTCGAGGCCGCCCTGCAGGGCGCTGGCGACCGCGAACAGGTCGGCGCCGTCGCCGAGGTCGTTGACGAAGCGGATCTTGGTCTCCACCGAGCGCAGCTCGCCCGCGAGCCTCGACCAGGCGCCGGCGGCGTCGCGTACGGCGTCCGCCGTCTGCGCGCCGGTCAGGCCGACGTCGCGCAGCAGGGTCTCGGCGGCCTGCGCGGCATGCCCCTCCCAGTGGTGCGTAAGGCCCATCAGGGTGCCCGTGACGTCCCAGGACGACTGCTCGGTGACGGCGCCGAGCCGGGTCAGTGCATCGGCGACCTGCTGGGCGAGCTCGGGGTTCGGGACGTCCATGTCGGCGAGGCTAGGAGCGTCCGGCGGCCGGCGTCTGCGCTCGTCCACAGGCTTGTGGATCTTCGCCGGCTTCCTGCTCCACCTGGCCTACGCTCGTACCCATGCAGTTCGCCAGTGGACACGGGACGGGCAACGACTTCGTCGTCCTGCCCGACCTCGGTGGCGAGCTCGAGCTCACCGAGCGCCTCGTCCGCGCGCTGTGCGACCGCCGCTTCGGCGTCGGCGGAGACGGCGTGCTCCGCGTCGTGCCGACCGCGAAGGTCGATGAGGTCGCGGGTCTCGCGTCCGAGGCGCACTGGTTCATGGACTACCGCAACGGCGACGGCTCGGTCGCCGAGATGTGCGGCAACGGCATCCGCCTGTATGCCCGCTGGCTGCAGCGCTCCGGCCTGGTCGGGGACCACGACGAGATCCCCGTCGCGACCCGCGACGGCATCAAGGTCGTACGCCTCGACGGCGACGCCGACATCGCCGTCGACCTGGGGCCGGTCGAGGTCGTCGGATCCGGTCGGACCGTTACCGCGGCCGGCGTCGTCCGCGACGCCACCGAGATCCACACCGGCAACCCGCACCTCGTCGTCCGGGTCGACGACGTCGCCGACGCCGGCCCGCTCCTCGCGCCGCCCGACGTCGAGCCCTACCTCGGGGCGAACGTCGAGTTCGTCGTGGTCCGCGGCCCCGACGAGATCGCGATGCGCGTCCACGAGCGCGGCAGCGGCGAGACGCTCTCCTGCGGCACGGGCGCCTGCGCGGCCGCCGTCGCCGCGGGCGTCTGGGCCGGCGCCGACAGCGGCGACTGGACGGTCGAGGTCCAGGGCGGCCGGCTCCGCGTCGGCTGGCACGAGGGCCGGCTCACGCTGACCGGTCCGGCCGAGGTCATCGCCTGGGGCGAGCTCGACGCCGACTGGCTGGCCGCGCGCTGAGCGCAATCCGTTCGCCCCGTACGCCGGGTCCGTGGCAGGCTCGAGCCCTATGACCACGCCGCAGCACGAGGAGTCCTGGGCCGACTCCGACATCGAGCTGTCGGGCGGGCTCGAGATCCCCGACCGCAGCGAGTCCGACCTGCTGGCCGAGCTCGCGCTCGAGCAGCGGCAGGGCCTGCGCCGCGTCGCCGGTCTCGCGACCGAACTCGAGGACGTCACCGAGGATTTCAACGGCGCCGCGCAGGAGGGGGTCGGCTACTACCACGTCACCGCCCGCAACGGACGGCGGGCGTCGGCGTCGGTAGCGTTTTTGCGCCCGGCGAT
>CAJCIY010000036.1 GCA_903970495.1 Candidatus Melainabacteria bacterium
ACGGCGGTACGACCGCCGCGAAGCCGCCGGCGCAGGTCGCCCAGCCGGCAGTGCAGGCGACCGCGTCCTCGTCGGGCCCGGCATGGACCGTCACCCCCAGCGCCAGCCCGACCGCGCCCGCGACGCCGAGCGCCTCGCCCACCCCGACCACCTCGACGAAGGCGGCCGCCGCGACCGGCTCCATCACCTACGTCGTCAAGCCCGGCGACAACCTCTCGATCATCTCGGCGTGGTTCCACCTGCACGGCTACGGCGCGCTGTACGACGCCAACCGCGCGGTGATCGGCGCGAACCCGGACCTGATCTTCCCGGGCGAGCGGATCACGATCTCCGGCGGCACGCTCACGATGTCCTCGCGCTGAGTCGCGCCGGACGAACCCGCTCGCCGCGTCGGCTACGCTTGCCGCCGGCCCGAAAGGGCCTGCGTCAGGTCCCGTAGTGCAGCCAGGAGTGCATGCCGCCCTGTCAAGGCGGAGGTCGCGGGTTCAAATCCCGTCGGGACCGCCGTACGTCGTGAACCGACGTCGCGGCCAGGTAGCTCAGACGGTACGAGCACTCGCCTGAAAAGCGAGGGGTCGCCGGTTCGATCCCGGCCCTGGCCACCCCTTTGACCGGCGTCCGCGGGGGTGCCCCGGGGAGGTCGAGCGCGCTCTCACGCGCCGCGACCGACTCGAGCGCACGCTGCCGCACCGCGCGACGGTAGTCCCGGCGGGTGGCCGCTGCGGTCACGCTCCGCGCAGGCGCCGGCCCACCGGAGGTGTGCGCTGGCGGATCACGGGCACCCGGGGCACGATAGGAAGACAGAGGACGTGAGCCGGCAGCCAGCTCGGCGGCGGCCCCGCACCGACCCGCGGCGCAGCGCCTGCGCCGGTCCGGACCTGGAGGGGCCCACACACCCATGGCTGTCCGCACCACCGCCGCGCTGACCGTCGAGGCCGTCCACGAGCGGCTCACCCGGGAAGCTCTCGTCGACGGCGCCTGCGGCCGGATCGGGCTCGAGCTCGAAGCCCACGTCATCGATGCGGCAGACCCCGCGCGCGACGTGCCGTGGTCCGCACTCCTCGCCGGCACCGACGGACCGCCCCTGCCGGCCAGGAGCTCCGTGACGCTCGAGCCCGGCGGCCAGGTCGAGCTCTCGACCGCGTGCTTCGACGACATCGCGCAGGCCGTCGACGGGCTCCGGCGCGACCAGGCCGCGCTGTCCGCGCGGCTCGCGGCGGCCGGCCTGCTCGCGGTGCCGATCGGCGCCGACCCGCTGCGGGCGCCGACCCACCGCAACCCCGGCTCCCGCTACGAGGCCATGCGCGCGGGCTTCGGCGCTGCCGGGTACGCCGAACCGGCCGCCGCGATGATGTGCTCGTCGGCGTCGCTGCAGCTCAACCTCGACGCAGGGCCTCGCGACGGCTGGGCGCGACGGGTCACCACGGTCCACGCGCTCGGGCCGGTGCTGACGGCGATCAGCGCCTGCTCGCGGTGGCTGCACGGCCGCGACACCGGCTGGCGCTCGGCCCGGATGCGGGCCTGGCAGCAGCTCGACCCCGGGCGCACTGCGCCGTACCCGGGCCGTGGCGAGCCGGCGGAGGCCTGGGCCGCCTTCGCGCTGGCCGCCCCGGTGCTGGCCGTCGTCGAGGGCGACGGCGTCGTGGCGGTCACCGACGCGACGCGCGTCCCGCTCGTCAACTGGCTGGCCGGCGACGTCGACCTCGCCGGCCGGCGCCCGACCGAGGCCGACCTCGCGCTCCACCTCACGATGCTGTGGCCGCCGCTCCGGCTCCGCGGCTTCCTGGAGATCCGCTCCATGGACGCTGTCCCCGCCGACTGGTGGCCGGGCCTCGCGGCGCTCGTGGTCGGGATGGTGGACGGCGCACCCGAGGCCTGCCTGCAGGCCTGTACGGGGGTGGCGACGCGCTGGGAGGCGGCGGCGCGGGACGGCCTCGGCGACCCGGCGCTGCTCGCCGCCGCCCGCGACTGCGTCGCCGCCGCGCTCCCGACGGTGCCCGCCGCCCTGCACGCCGAGGCCTCCGCGTACGCGGAGCTGGTCGCCTCCGGCCGCACCCCGGGCGACCTGCTCGCGGCGGACATCGCCGACCACGGGCCGGCGGCGGCGCTCCTGACGGCGGCGCGGTGAACGCCGCGACGGCGAGCGAGCGCGCGTACGAGGCGCTGACCGCCTCGCGCGCCCGCACCGACGCGATCACCGCGGCCGACGACGTCCACCTCACCGCCCAGGTCGACCCGCTGATGAGCCCGCTGGTGTGGGACCTCGCGCACATCGGGCAGCAGGAGGAGCTCTGGCTGCTCCGCTACCTCGAGCGCGCCGACGCGATGCTGCGGCCGGAGGTCGACGGCCTCTACGACGCCTTCGAGCACCCGCGCGCGACCCGGCCGTCGCTGCCGCTGCTGCCACCGGCCGAGGCGCGCCGCTACCTCGGCGAGGTGCGGGCCAGGGTCGTCGAGCGGCTCGCCGCCGCGGCGCCGGACTTCGCCCACGGGCTCGTCGTGCAGCACGAGAACCAGCACGTCGAAACGATGCTCGGCACCCACCAGCTGCGACCTGGCGCCAGCCTGCTGACGCCGACGCAGTCCGTACCCGCCGGCCGCCCGGTCGCGGGCGACGCGGTCACGGTGGCCGGCGGGCCGTGCATCATCGGGGTCGACGGCACCGACGAGCCGTGGTCCCTCGACAACGAGCGGCCGGCGCACCGGGTCGAGGTCCCGACGTTCCGCATCGCCCGCCACCCGGTCACCAACGCGCAGTGGCAGGCGTTCGTCGGCGACGGCGGCTACGACCGCCCCGAGCTCTGGCAGCCCGCCGGCTGGGCGCACCGCCTCGAGGCCGGGCTCGTCGCGCCGAAGTTCTGGCGGCCGGACGGCACCGTGCTGCGGTTCGGCACCGAGGAGCAGCTCACCGGTGACGAGCCGGTCCAGCACGTGTGCTTCTGGGAGGCCGACGCATATGCACGGTGGGCCGGCGGCCGGCTGCCCACCGAGCTCGAGTGGGAGAAGGCCTGCGCCTGGGACCCGGTGGCAGGTGCCCGCCGGCGGTGGCCCTGGGGCGACGAGCCCTGGACGGCGGACCGCGCCAACCTCGCCGGCGTGGTCGGCGCGCTGCGGCCGGCGCCGGTCGGCGCGTACCCGGGCGGGGCCAGCGCCTACGGCGTCGAGCAGCTCCTCGGCGACGTGTGGGAGTGGACGTCCTCGCCGCTGGCGCCGTGGCCCGGCTTCACGCCGATGATCTACGACACGTACTCCGCGCCGTTCTTCGGCGAGGACCACCGCGTGCTGCGCGGCGGCTCCTGGGCGGTCAGCCCGGACGCGGTCCGGCCGAGCTTCCGCAACTGGGACCTGCCGGTCCGCCGCCAGATCTTCAGCGGCGTCCGCGTCGCCTGGGATGCCGCCTGATGTGCCGTCACGTCGCCTGGCTCGGTGCGCCCCGGTCGCTCGCGTCGGTCGTGCTCGACCGGCCGCACGGACTGCTGCAGCAGTCGTACGCGCCGCGGCGGCAGGCCCACGGCACGATGAACGCCGACGGCTGGGGCGTGGGGTTCTACGGCGTCCCGCACGACGGCTCGCCCGACGCTCCGGAGCCTGCCCGGTGGCGGGCCGCCCGGCCGCTGTGGACCGACGCCTCGTTCGCCTCGGTGGCGCCGCACGTGCGCAGCGGATGCGTGATCGCGGCGGTCCGCTCCGCCACCGTCGGCATGCCACCCGACGAGACCGCCGCGGCGCCGTTCGCCGGTGGCCGCTGGCTGCTGTCCCACAACGGTGTGGTCGACGCGGCACTGCTCCCGGACGAGGCGTGGCGGGCCGCGGAGAGCGTGTGCGACGCGGCGGTGCTGGCGGCGTACCTGCTCGCCAAGCCCGACGAGCTCGGCCTCCGCGTCGCCGCGGTCGGCCGTCGCGACCCCGCGGCACGCCTCAACATCCTCGCCGCCGACGGTCGCCGCCTCGTCGCGACCGTCTGGGGCGACACGCTCTCGGTCCTCGAGACCGCCGAGGGCGTCGCGCTCGCGAGCGAGCCCTGGGACGACGACCCGCGCTGGGTCGACGTGCCCGACCGCACCCTCGTCACCGTCGATGCCGACGGTGTCCGCACGGAAACCCTGGAGCCACGATGACCGTCACCGTCGACCGCCACCTCGATGCCGAGACCCTCGCCGAGCAGATGCGCGCCGACGTCCGCGCCGGGCTGTCCGCGACGCCGAAGACGATCCCGCCGACGTACTTCTACGACGAGGTGGGCAGCGACCTGTTCGACGCGATCACCCGGCTGCCGGAGTACTACCCGACCCGGCGCGAGGCCGAGATCCTGCGGGCGCACGCCGGCGAGATCGCGGCGGCGACCGGCGCCGACACCCTCGTCGAGCTCGGCTCGGGGACCAGCGAGAAGACCCGCATCCTGCTGGACGCGCTGTCGCGTGGCGGTTCGCTGCGCCGGTTCGTGCCGTTCGACGTCGACGACGTCACGCTGTTGCGCGCCGGCGAGGCGGTCGCCGCGGAGTACCCCGGCGTCGACGTCCACGCCGTCGTCGGCGACTTCAGCCGGCACGTCGGCGAGCTGCCGACCGGCGGCCGACGGCTGGTCGCGTTCCTCGGCTCGACGATCGGCAACTTCGAGCCGGCGCCGCGGGCGGCGTTCCTCGCCGGGCTGGCCGACACCTTCGGTTCCGGCGACGCGCTGCTGCTCGGCACCGACCTGGTGAAGGCGGCCGACCGGCTCGTGGCCGCGTACGAAGACAGCCAGGGCGTCACCGCGGCCTTCAACCGCAATTTGCTGGTCCGCATCAATCGCGAATTGGGCGCCAGCTTCGCGCCGGCCGCCTTTGCGCATCGCGCCTTGTGGAACGAAAGCGACAGCCGGATCGAAATGCATCTGGTCAGCGAGCATGCGCAGCAGGTTCAGATCGGAGCGCAGGTGATCTCGTTCGCCGCCGGCGAAACCATCCATACGGAAAATTCCTATAAATTCACCCCCGCGCGGCTGAGCCGCATCGCCGAGCGGGCGGGCTGGCGGGTTGACAGCA
>CAJCIY010000037.1 GCA_903970495.1 Candidatus Melainabacteria bacterium
CGCGCTCAGCGTCGTCACCAACGCGGTGAGCTTGCGCATAGAAAGGCCTTCCTGTCGGGACGCCTCCCGACAGGCGGGAGACGAGAGGATGCGGGTCGACGTCGGCCCGGCGCGGCCCACACTCACGGGTCTTGCCAGCCCACTACAAGGTGTTGAGCGGCAACCACATGCGTGGTTCACCAGACGGACATCCCGCCGCAGCCGACGCGGCCCAGATGTCACCGACGGTGCAGAGACCGTGCCTCAGAGCGTCTCGACGAGCGATCCCGCCAAGACGTGCCGGCTGTCGAAGACGACGCACGAAGCGTCCTCGAGCAGAGACAGGTCGAAGGCGTCGTGGTCGACGAGCAGCACGATCGCGTCCGCGCGTGCGACCTCCTCGCGGGTGAGCTCGACCCGCTTCACAGGCACCGGGAAGCGGGCAACGTCCACGTGCGGATCTGCCCCGACCACCTCTGCGCCGAGCGCCAGCAGCCGTCGGCACACCTCGACCGCCGGCGTCTCTCGGGCGTCGCCGGTGTTCCGCTTGTACGCCAGGCCGACGACGAGCACGCGGACCCCGTGCACCGCGCGCCCCTGCCGGTTCAGCGCGGCGCCGAGCCGGCGCACGACGTAGTCGGGCATATGGTCGTTCACGTCGTTCGCGAGCTCCACGAAGCGGAACGGGTAGCCCAGCTCCCGCTTCACCCGCCACGACAGGTAGCTCGGATCTACTGGCAGGCAGTGGCCGCCGACCCCCGGACCGGGGGTGAAGCGCATGTACCCGAACGGCTTGGTGGAGGCGGCGTCGATGGCCTCCCACACGTCGATGCCCAGCTCGTGCGCGAACATCGCGAGCTCGTTGACGAGCGCGATGTTCACGTGCCGGAAGGTGTTCTCGAGCAGCTTCGTCAGCTCCGCCTCCCGCGTCCCGCTGACCTCCACGGTCTCCTCGACCAACGCGCCGTAGAAGTCGGACACGCTCCGCAGCGAGGGCGGGTCGATGCCCGAGACGACCTTGGGCGTGTTGGTCAGTTTCCACCGCTCGTTCCCCGGGTCGATCCGCTCGGGGCTGTAGCCGAGATGGAAGTCGATCCCCGGTGTCAAGCCGCTGACCTCGGACAGCAGCGGTCCGAGTACCTCTTCGGTCGTGCCCGGGTAGGTCGTCGACTCGAGGACGACCAGCGCACCGGGACGAAGCCCGGCGCCCGCGGTGCGGGCGGCGTCAAGGACGTAGCTCAGGTCGGGCGTTCCGTCGCGCAACGGTGTCGGCACGGCGAGGATCGCTACGTCGAAGCCGGCGCACGCCTCCGGGGCGGAGGTCGCGGTGTAGCGGCCTGAGTCGAGGGCGGCGGCCACGACCTTGTCGGGGACGTCCTCCACGTCGGAGACACCCTCCCGAAGGCGGCCGACGCGACGGGTGTCGATGTCGAACCCGACGACGTCGAAACCGACCTCGACCGCGCGCATGGCGAGGGGCAGACCGACGTAGCCCTGACCGAACACGACGACGGTCCGGTCGGTGTCGGTACCGGCGTGATCAGCGTGGATACGAGTGTCCTGGTGAGCGTCGAGGGCCGACGGGGCCACAGCAGATCCCTTCCTCGGCGACGGTGCGCCCCGCACGCTAGGCAGTGATCAAGCCGCCGCACAGGGCTGGTCGACGACCTGCGCAGGGCGACGAGCCAACGTTCGTCTGCTCTTCACCAGGTGGTCTGGCATCCGTCGGGCCGCGGGTCGGCCGGCAGGATGCCCGCTCGTCAGACCGACGAGCCCGCGGCCGTTCGTGCGAGGTCCTCGGCCGCGCGCCGGTCCGAAGGCTCGGGCCAGCCGTGCTGATCCGGCCCCGGGGGTGGGGTGCGCAGCAGCCAGCGGGCCGCCGGCACTGCCGCACGCACCGCGGTTGTCATCGACTCGACGGTGCTGGCGCGGGTGGCCGCGTACAGGAGTCGTCCCGACCCCCGCCGACCGAAGGCCTGCTCGACTGGACGGGTGTCATCCAGCCGGCCGAGGACCGATCCCCACGCCGATCGGCCGGTCAGCGCGGCACGTACGGGCGGCGGACATCGCGGGTCGAGGACGCTGCCAGCCCGATGCAGCATTGCCGCCGTCACGAGGCCCGCGCGCGCGCTGCGGGCGGCCTCGACTACGCCTGTCCAGTTCGAGGTGCTGCGTGCGAGCAGCGCGATGTCGGCGAACCAGACCAGTCGGGTCGCGCCGGCGAGCGAGGCGTGGACGCAGGTGTGGACGAAGGCATCGTCGGACGCGAGCACCGGTGCGGTCGTCGAACCGAGAGCTCGCACCTCGCTCCGCGCCAGCAGGGCGGGCGTCGAGAACCGAAAGGCTTTGCGCTCGGTGCCCTGCGCCAGCAGCTCCCAGTGCAGGTCGCACAGCACCCCCGAAGGGAGTCGGACGGTGAGCTGGGCGACCCGGTGACGGCGCATCCCCCTCCACGGCTGTGGCGGGACGGTGCACCCTGCACCGAGCAGGCCGGCGAGGACGGCGGGCAAGGACGCCGCCGGGATCAGGATGTCGAGGTCGTAGTACGTCCGGAGCTCCGGCCGCGGCCAGCTCACCTCGGCGAGCACCGGGCCCTTCAGCACCGCCCACGCGGTTCCGACGGACCGACAGACCCGTCCGACGGTGGCCACCGCCGAGATCGTCGCGACATGGCGGATCACCTGTTCGTCGTACGCGGCCGTGAGGCGATCACGCTGCTCCGGGTCCTGGACCTGACCACCCGGGTCGAGAAAGGCATGCAGGACAGGCGCTATCCGGTGGAACAACGCGGCGTCGACCAGCTCCGGGACGATCTGGGAGAGCACGTCGATCCCGAGTTCGGCGGGCTCACCGGCGAGGCTGCGCACACCCTCTCGGAGTAGCGCACCGACCGATTGGTTATCGGCAGTTGGACGGGAGGTGAACCCTTCACCGCCGTGTCGTTGCCGCGCCCGGCGCCGAACCATACTTGCGCGGGTCTGCGCCGGCACTCCTTCACGATAGCGAAAGACGAGAGCGAAAGAAGGTCATGACCGAGAGCAAGGGCTTCACTCGTCGTCGCTTCGTCCAGCGGGGCGCGGTGGTTGCTGGCGCGGTGCTGTGGACGGCACCAGTCGTCGATGTGCTGTCCACGCAGCGAGCCTTTGCCGCGGCTGGTTCCGGACAGCCCGCTCCGATCTCTCCGCCCACCACTGTCGTGACCCCGCCCTCGACGGTCGTCCTCGGCGAGACCGAGACCAAGACCCCGCCCCCGGTTGACCCGGCGGATCCGGTGACGCGAGGGCGGGCGAAGTCGACCGACCCGACCGGAGCGCTGCCGTTCACGGGCGCCGGGCTGCCGGTCGTCGGTGCGTTGGAGACCGCGGGTGGCCTGATCGCGATGGGCGCCGTCCTGCACCAGCTTGGCACCCGCCGACCCGGCGGGAGCGAGACGGATGGGACGTGAGGCCACGACCGAAAGCGGCGGCGAGCTGGACGTTGTCATCTCGCGGGCGCCGGATGCAGTCTGGCAGGACATCGACGACGAGACCGTCATCTACTGCGAGTCCACGGGGGTGATGCTGCGACTCGAGCCGGTCGCCGCACTGGTGTGGTCCCGGACCGCACAGTCGCCGTCACTGCGTTCGCTCGTGTCCGAGCTCGCTGCGACCTTCGGCGTTCCGGCCTCCACCGTCGCCGAAGACCTGGGGCCCCCGATGACGGTCCTTGTCCACGCCGGCGCTCTGCACCTCGAGGCCACGGACGCGGTCCTGCAGCGGCCAGCTCGCCCGGTTCATGCCGACCAGCAGCACCGACCCGACGAGGTCACCGAGCCAATGGTCACGCAGCCGGATCAAGACCCAGCCGAATAGGAGAGCAAGGAGCAAGGCGGCAGCCACGCGTCGGACCGTCTGCACGCCGAGGACCCACAGCACTGTGTCCAGGCACAGCAGGGCGACTGCAAGATGCGCCGACGGGAAGCTCCCACCGAGACGGTGCGCCGAGCGGCCCTGAGGTCCAGAACGCCACACCAGTGCCTTCATCGCGCCGAGCAGCACGACGACCGGCACGGTGGACAACGCCGCCTGACCGGCGACGCGCAAGGAGCGCCGGCGGAACGAGATCACGGCGACCACCACCACCGCGGCAAGGACCAGATGGACAGGGCTGAGGATCTCGACCGCGCACGACAACGCGGGTCGCAGCCGGTCGGTCTCGGGCCGGCCGAGCCGGGCCGCCACCCATCGGTCACCCGGCAGCCGCGATCGCACGACTACCACGGTCGTGACCACCGCGAGTCCTGCCGCCATCGCAACCGGCCAGGCGCGAAGAGTCACCTCCGGCCGGCGCTGACGCGACGCCTTCCGGCCTTTCACACGTAGCCGGAGGGAGATGCTCGTCGACGGCGGACGAGCACCGCCGTGACCGACGCGAGCGCTGCGACCACCACCAGACCGGCGATCGAGCCGATCAGCCAGGCCGCGGGCTTAAGCGCGCGGGCGGGCGGGGCCAGGGTCTGCCGCAGGAACGCCAGCACCTGGTCACCGATCTGCGATAGGTAGTCACCGCCGTGGCCGGTCCCGGGGAGCACCACGAGATCGACCCTGTCGTGTGCGGCGCGAAGCGACGCCGCCATGCCCGTCGCCTGATCCAGCGGGATCAGCTCGGTGCTGCTGTTGGCGAGGAAGAAGGCGGGGCCGTTGTGCGTGACGTGCTCAGCAGGCGACGCGGCACGCAGCAGCCCGACCGGGCATCTGGCGGCCGAGCAGCCGAGCAGGGCACGCAGGTCGGCGACCGTCGAGGCCGTACACGCTGCGGTGCACCGGTTCTGGCCCAGGCCCGGGTAGGTCGTCAGCTGCATCGGACCGGAGAGCGAGACCACGGCGCGGACCACCGGCTCGCCGTCCTCGCGAGAGGCGAGGCCTGCCATCGCGGCTAGGTAGGCGCCGGCCGACTCTCCGACGATGCCGACCCGCCTGGGGTCGCCGCCGTACTCGCCGGCGTGGAGGCGCGCCCATGCCAGCGAGGCCTGGACGTCGTCGACCTCACGTGGATACGCCGGACCGAGCGCCGGATCGAGCGAGTAGTTCACCGCGAAGACGACGTAGCCCGCGGCCGCGAGTCCACGGCTCGCGGCGGCGAGGCTGCTCTTGTCACCGCTCACGAATCCGCCCCCGTGAACGACGACGACCATCGGCGCCCCGCGCGCTCCGGCGGGTTCATATACGTCGACCGCGTTCGCGGTCGAGGCCGGTGCGGCGTAGTGGAGATCGGTGATGACGTGGACTGCCGGAGAGGACGCCGCGGCGGCGGGGCTCGGCAGCGCTCCAACGAGTGAGGCAGCCGACAGCGCGATGGCCGCCCCGGTCAGCAGCGCTGCGCAACGAGACGTGCGGCGCATGCGCCCCGCCGTCTGCGCCGCGGACACAGAACGACAGTAAGGCTCAGCCAGACCGGACAACAGATCGCCGGGCCTGTCCGATGGCACTGCGTCTGGCCTTCACCTCCGGTTCGCCGCGATGTTCCCTGCGACTGCAAGCATCGGGAGGTCTGTTCACCACATCGGCCTGGGAGGTAGGCATGCCCGACCAGGTGCGCGACGTGGTGCGCTGGCTGCCGGTCGCCGACGGCTCAGTGCTGGTGCTCGAGCAGGTGCCCGTCGGGTCACCGTCAGCCACCGTGGTGATCTGCCCGTCCCTCTTCTGGGACCAGATCAGCAACCAGCGCGCCGAGGTCATGCTGACCCGCCTGCTCGCCGCCCGCGGAGTGCGATGCGCACGGCTGCAGGCCCGCGGTTGCGGCAATGCGCTCGACGGGTCGGCCGAGGTTCCCACCCTGGAGACGCTGGAGCAAGACGTCTCTGCGGTGATCGACGACCTCCCGGTCGGAGGTCCGCTGTGGATCGTCGGCTTTCGGCTGAGCTGCCTTGTCGCAGCGGCGCTGCGCAACCGCTGGCCGGACGCGCATCTGCTGCTGTGGGAGCCGTCGCTCGACGGACGCGAGTACCTGCGGCAGTCGCGTCGGGCGGACCTGTTCGCGCATCTGCGCGCCGATCGAAGCGACGGGCAGGACGGGCCCCCGGAGCTGCACGGCGACCCATTGTGGTCGTGGACGGCCACCTCGATCGAGCGTGGGCAGCTGCCGGTCGAGCTGACCGGGCACGGCCGGGTGACGGTCGCCTCGTCCGACCACGACGGCATGCTCCGCCCGGGAGTGGCCGCCCTGGTCGAGGAGTGGAGGAGACGGGCTCGGGACGTCGAGGTCCTCGTGACACCGACCAGACGAAAGTGGTGGTACGTCGGGGACCAGGTCCACGCCACGGAGGAGAACCCGGACATCCGTGCCGCCGTCCTCGGCATCGCCGACGTGCTCACCCGCACCGCCGCGGGCTCGGTGACGGGATGAGCCCCGGCTCGAACGCCTTGGTGGTTCCACCCCCCTTCTGCAACCTGTCCGAAGGGCCGTTCGACGAGCGGTACGAGGAGGTCGTGGCCGGCGACGACCGGCTCTTCGCGATTATCGCGACGCCGCGCGGTCGGGTGCCTGACGTCGGAGTCCTGCTGGTCCATGCCGTGACGACGGGCCAGAACCGGCTGTGGATCCGGCTCGGTCGGGATCTCGCCGCACGCGGGGTGACCTCGCTCCGTCTGGACCTGCACGGGCAGGGCGAGAGCTCGGGGATCCAGCGCGACCGCGGCTTCGACGGCAAGACCCGACGTGACGTACTCGCCGCCGTGGAGGTGCTTCGCGCACAGGGGTGCACCCGCATCGTGCTGGTGTCCTACTGCTGGGCAGCGCTGGCGGTCCTGCTAGCTGCGGACGCGATACCGGACGCGGTGGCCGCCGTCCTCGTTCGCCCTCCCTTCGAGGTTCTGCGGGCGCCTGTTGTGCTGGCCGGACTGGACGCCGGCAGCCGGTCACCGGCGCGAAAGGTGCTCAGGACCCTGGTGTCACCCGCCGGACGGCAGAGACTGATCGCCGACGCCGACTACCGAGCCTGGGTCGCCGCGCGCGCTCTGCGTCGCATCACCCCGCAGGCCGCGAGACAGGCCGCCGGGCAGACCACGTTCGATGCCCAGGATGTGGTACGTCGACTTGCGGGGCTCGGCCCTCGACGCCTCAGCGTGGCCGCACTGTTCGGCACGGATGACCCCGGTGCACCGGAGTCCGACCCGCGCGACCGCGCCGTGCGCGACGCGGTCGGGTCCTACCTGCGCGTCGAGCGTGTCCCCGGGAGCGTCCACGGTCACGGCACGCTCGAGGCTCAGGAGGCTGTTCGGGACTTCGTGCTGCGGAACGTGCTCGCGACGTTGACGCCGAGCGAGAACGAGACCGGCCCTGCGCTGGATCTCCCGTGAGGCCTGGGATGGGTCAGCCTGCTTCGACCGTCGCGTTCGCAAGCAGCTTCTCCCCGACCAGCTCGACCAACCGGCTCAACGACCCGAAGTTCTCCTGGGTGATCTCTGCATTGTCGATCTCGATGCCGAACTCGTCCTCGGCGAATCCGGCCGCCTCGATGAGGCCTTGCGAGTCGAGCACCTCGGTGAGCCGGGCACCCGCGGGTCCCACCAGCGCGGCGGGGTCGCCGGTCCATCCGAGGACGTCCGTGATGAACGCGAGGAGAGCCGACTCGATCGCCGCCCGGTTCGGGCTCCCGCTGCTCGCCATGGTCGATCCGTCCTCTCGGTGCTGATGCCATCAGCACCGCAGACTCCCACGCTCCCGTCGCCGTCGGGAGCTGCGCCACCGTCCCGTCGAGAAAGGTTCCCGTGACCGCCATGCTGCCGCCACGCATCGCCGGCGTCGTCGAGGCGATCAGGAGTCGCGCCGACGCCGAACCTGACTCGGTGTGGTGTCGGTTTCTCGCCGACGGACGAACGGAGTCCGAGACCATCAGCCGCCGCCAGCTCGACGACCGCAGCCGCGGCACGGCCCTGATGCTCGCTGAGTTCGTCCGCCCCGGGGACCGGGTGCTGATCATGTGTGAACCGGGCATCGACTACATCACCGCATTCCTCGGCTGCCTGTACGCCGGCGCGATCGCCGTGCCGGCCTACCCGCCTTCGCCCCTGGTCCTGGAGCGCTCACTCGAACGACTCGGCGCCGTGGTGAGGGACGCAGATCCCCACTACGCGCTGACCTCCCGCCTGCTGATGCCGGTCCTCGCCGGCGCGCCGGCACTGC
The DNA here is from genome assembly GCA_903970495.1 of Candidatus Melainabacteria bacterium. Classification (GTDB taxonomy): domain Bacteria; phylum Actinomycetota; class Actinomycetes; order Mycobacteriales; family CAJCIY01; genus CAJCIY01. The sequence continues at coordinate 8,143 of CAJCIY010000037.1, forward strand.
GCCGAGCAGACGGTCGTCAGCTGCGGCAGCTGTGCGTCGACGACGCGACGATGTCGCCAGACGCGTGGAACGACGGCGGGACCGGCGCGGGCAGCTCGGTCGCGTTCCTGCAGTACACCTCGGGCTCGACAGGAGATCCGAAGGGCGTGACCGTCACTCACCGGAGCCTGCTGGCGAACCTGTCGATGTTCTCCGAGACCTTCCACACCGGACCCGCGACGGGAGTGGTCAGCTGGCTCCCTCCGTATCACGACATGGGCCTCGTCGGGCAGATCCTGTGGGCGCTGGTCGAGGGTGGTCCGCTGACCCTGATGCCGCCGGAGGCGTTTCTCAAGCATCCCGAATGCTGGATGGCGGCGATGAGCCGCTACCGCGCCGGGCTGACGGCAAGTCCGGACTTCGGATACCGCCTGGCCGCTCGCCGCACCCGAGACGAGGCCGTGGCCGACCTCGACCTGAGCCATGTCGAGGTCGCCATCAACGGTGCCGAGCCGGTCCGAGCCGACACCTTGCGCGCCTTCGCCGACCGGTTCGCGACGGCGGGCCTGCGTCCCGATGCACAGTGGCCGTCGTACGGGATGGCCGAGGCGACGCTGCTCGTCTCGGCCGGACGTTGGGAGGCCGGGGCCACGAGCCTCGATGCTGACGCCGACGCCCTAGCGGTCGGACGGCTCACACCGGCCGCGGGCCAGGTCCGGACGATCACCTCGTCCGGAGCCGTCGCATCAGGTGGCACGGTCCGGGTCGTCGAGCCGGGAGGCGACCGCACGCTGGCCCCCGGCGAGGTGGGCGAGATCCTCATCGGCGGTGAACACGTGACCGCCGGCTACTGGAACCGGGTCGAGGCCGGTGATCGGGTCGGCGCGGAGCTGCGGACAGGCGACCTGGGCTGCCTGCTGGACGACGAGCTCTACGTGACGGGCCGGCTCAAGGACATCATCGTGGTGAGAGGCAGCAACCACTACCCGCAGGACGTCGAGCACACGGCGGAGTCCGCCAGTTCAGGCGTGCGGGCCGGGTGCGTCGTCGCCTTCGGCATCGAGCAGCAGCTCGGGTTCAGCGATGAGCAGGTCGTCGTCGTCGCGGAGCTGCGGGAGGGTCACCCGGCGGCTCCGGTCGCCGCCGCCGTCAGCGCACTGGTGAGCGCTGTTCACGGGGTGCGGCCCGCCGAGGTCGTGCTTCTCGCCGAGCGGACCATCCCCAAGACCTCCAGCGGCAAGGTGCAGCGGGCAGCGACCAAGCGCGGCTACCTCGCCGGAACGCTCGATGCCATCCCGCTCGACGACCAGCCGGCGCGCCTCGAGCAACCGGCGTGAGGGCCGTAGCGATCAGACGACCCGCTCTCCCACCGTGCGCACGAAGCGGTCGTCGCGGCCCGTCCGGCGACGCAGGCCATCAACCAGCCCCCGCCCGATCGCCAGCCGCCCCGCGGCCGACTGATGTCGTGCCCGCCGGAGCGAGCTGACCAGATGGGACGCGTACCAGAGCGGGCGGCCGTGCCGGCGGGTGAGCTCGAACATGTTTCGGGCGACGTAGTAGGCGCGCCACGACTCGTCGGCCACGGACAGCTTCGCGGTCTCGAGCTCATGCGCGCCCCGGCGCGCGACCGCCAGCGCAGCGTCACGGTCGAGCAGTGTGCGCAGCCCAGCGGCGCGCAGGCGCAGGAAGAAGTCGAAGTCCTCGTACCCAAAGAACCAGTGGTCGTCGGGCAGGACACCCAGCTCGACTGCGCGCCGGGAGACCAGCGTCATCCCCCACGCGGCGACGTCGACGTGCTGCAACCGCGGGCCCGCCGGATCCGCAACGGCGACGGTCGTCCGTTCGGTGCGGCGGGAGTAGGCGCGTCCCTCGACGACGACCGCGCCGACCTGGTCGGCGTTCTCGCAACCCTCGAGGGTCCGGAGCACCTCATCGATCCGAGGCGCGGGAACGCCGAGCAGGCAGGCATCGTCCTCGCAGAGGTACGCCCAGCGAACGGCAGGATCGGTGAAGGCTGCGGCCAGTCCCTCACGGAAGCCGGCCGCCGGACCGAGGTTGCCCTGCAGCCGTCGCACCTGCAGGGACCGCTCGAGCTGCGGGTCGGTCAAGCCGCCGTCGCGGTCGATCACCAGCGTCGTTCGGTCCGGCGAGAAGCCTTCGTCGTCCAGCAGGATCCGCACCGTGCGCGTTGCGAGCACCGGCCTGCGGTGGGTGAGCACCACCGCCGCGACGTCGCGGCGCACGCCGGCGCCACGGGCCGATGCCGACAAGGGGTCCACGCACAGGAGGTTCGCACGTCCGCGGCGGCCCGGTCGATGGGCTGCACCTCCCTACCCCTGCACTGGCCGCGAGCTTCTCGATGAGTTCATCCCCCGTACCCGTGGTGTCGGTCATCATCCCGGTGCTCAACGAAGCGGAGCTCCTCGCGCAGCAGCTGGCCTGCATCACGTCCCAAGTCTGTGACCACAGCTTCGAGATCGTGGTGGCTCACAACGGACGGGACCCCGCGGTTGCCGAGGTCGTACTGGGGCTCGCGCAGCGGGACCCCCGGGTCAGGCTCGTCGACGCAGCGGCCCGACCCGGCCCCGCCGCCGCTCGCAACGTCGGCGCCGCCGCGGCGTGCGGGTCGCTCCTTGCCTTCTGCGATGCGGACGACCTGGTCGAGCCGGGCTGGCTTCGCGCGCTGACAGCAGTGCTGGGTCGGGCCGACCTCGTCGTGGGTCACATCGACTTCGACATCCTCAACGGGGGCGCGGCGCGAGGCCCGCGCAGCCCTACCCCCTTCCAATACCGGTACCTGCCGGCTGGGCTTGGCGCAAACCTCGGGCTTCGCCGCAACTGCTTCACCCTGCTCGGTGGCTTCGCCGAGGACCTGCTCGCCGGCGAAGACATCGACCTGTGCTGGCGTGGCCAGGAGGCAGGGTTCCATCTCGAGGAAGCGGCGGGCGCTGTCGTAGCCAAGCGCGACCGGCCAGGCTCACGGCTCCGAGCCCGCCAAGC
>CAJCIY010000038.1 GCA_903970495.1 Candidatus Melainabacteria bacterium
CGACGAGCAGCTCCACCGCGTCGCGCCGGCCGAGGACGGTCCGCTCCACACCGAGGACGAGCTCGGCAGCCGACGCCGTCCGGGGTTCGGTCGCCGTGCTGGCCGTCGTGCGGTCCGTCGTGCGGTCCGTCGTGGTCACGCGGGCCTCCGTCCGGGGCGCGGACGCACCCGCCACGGTGTCGGCACACGGGTGCGTGCGCTGAAGGCGACGACGGGTGGACACTCCTCCCGGCGCTACAGCAGCGGAGGTGTCGCGCCGAACCTGTGGGTGGCCGATCCAGCATGTGTCGGCAGGGTGCCGGACGAGGGGCAAGGGATGACGACGACGGGTGCGGGTGCGGCGTCGGCCGGCGGTGCGGAGACCGGAGCCTTCCCCGACCGCGTCCGTCAGGTGCTCAGCGAGCAGTCGCTGCTGCGCGTCGACGCGGCGGGCGTCGGGACCGACGACGACCTCTACGCCCGCGGCTTGACCTCGCACGGCAGCGTGCGCCTGATGCTGGCCCTCGAGGACGCGTTCGACGCGGAGATCCCCACCCGGCTCCTCAACCGCGCCAGCTTCGCCTCGATCGGCGCCATCGCAGCCGTGTTCGAGGAGATCCTCCGGACCGGCGATGAGCGACCTTCCTGAGCTTGCCCGGCGGATCGGGGCGGACGTCACCGGGCCGACTGCGGGCGGTCACGACCGCGCCGGCAGCTTCCCGGCCGAGACAGTGGCGGCGCTGCGAGAAGCGGGCCTGCTGTCGCTCGGCGTCCCGGTCGAGGTGGGCGGGCGGCACGCCGACGTCCTCGACATCGCACGGCTGATCGGGACGCTCTCGGGGTTCGACGCCTCCGTCGGCATCGTGCTGGTCATGCACTACAGCCAGGTGCAGGTCCTCGCGCGTCACGGTCGGACCCCGGCGGTCGGACGCTTCCTGCGCGAGGTGCACGACGACCAGCTGCTCCTCGCCAACGCCAACTCCGAGGTGACCGTCGCCGGCACCGACCGCTCGAGCCGCAGCCACGTCGAGGCGCGGCCCGACGGCACCTTCCGGGTGGAGAAGGCCAGCCCTGTCATCTCGTACGCCGGCGACGCCGACGCGATCCTGGTCACCGCCCGGCGCGATCGAGACGCCGATCCCACCGACCAGGTGGTGGCGATCTGTCGCGCCGCGGACATCACGCTGACACCGACGGGTGAGTGGGACTCGCTGGGCCTGCGCGCCACCGGGAGCCGTCCCTGGCACCTCGTCGCGACCGGGTCTTGCGACCTGGTGCTGGCAGAGCCGTACCACCAGATCGTCGACGCGACCGGTCTGCCGGTGACCAACGTGCTGTTCGGCGAGATGTGGCTGGGGATGGCGACGGCGGCGACCGCGACCGCCCACCGGTACGCCCGGAAGCGCGGCCGGCCGTCTGAGGCGCTGGCGGAGCTCGCGGGCGTCCTCGACCAGCTCCGCGGTCTGGTGCAGGGCGTGTCAGCGCGATTCGCCAGCATCGACGGGACGCCGGCTGCGGCGGATCTCGGCTTCGTGCGCCAGCTGCAGTCGCTCAAGGTCGTCGGGAGCCGGCTGCTGATCGACATCGTCGCGCGGTCGCTCGCGATCTGCGGTGTCGCCGGGTACCGCAACGACTCGCCGTACGCGCTGGGACAGGCGTTGCGCGACGCCTACGGCTGCGCGCTCATGGTCAGCAACGAGGCGGTCCTCGGCCAGAACGCGCAGCTGTTGCAGGTGCTGAAGGAGATCTAGTCGTACCGCACGTCGAGGGCGGCGAGGGCGGCGCTGCGCAGTGCGTGGAGCGTGGCGTGGTCGGGCGCCGAGCCCTCCACCGCGCAGACGTGTCCGAGGCCGCCGAGGCGCCAGTCCACCGCGTCGCCCGGCCCGCGCGCCAGCCGTGTCTGCGTCACGCCGGGCAGCGCGTCGACGGCGTCGAGTCCGGCCACGGTCCTGACCACACGGGCGGTGGTCGGTGGCTGCACCCAGAGGAAGAAGCCCACCGCGGGAAGCTCCGGCACGAGGTCGCACGAACCTCCCAGGGCGAGCCGGTACGCCAGGCGGAGCAGGTCGTCCCCGCCCGCACCTGTCAGCATCTGAGGGACGAAACCGCCGACCCGCCCGTTGACCTCCACGACGCGGGGACCGGTCGCCGTGAGCATCAGCTCGACGTGCAGCAGCCCCGGTCCGGCGCCCAGGGCGCGCGCCGCCGCGACCGCGACCCGGCGGGCTGCCCCGTCCTCCTCAGGGTCGAGGTCGGCCGGCAGGTAGGACCCGGTCTCCCGCAGCGGCGGCGCGAACGGGAACCGTCCGGTCACCACGAGCGGGGTCACCGCCTCGGCCGTGACGGCCACCTCCACCGACACGACGTCTGCTGCCCGGCCCGGCAGCCGGCCGCGGCCGACGAGCTCCTCCTCGACGAGCTGGTCCTCCGCCGCCGGGAAGCAGGCGGCGAGCCCAGCCGCATCCCGGACCGCCACGACGTCGCGGCTGCTGGCGCCGCGCCGCGGTTTGACGACGGCCGGCGCAGTGGCGTGAGCCGGC
>CAJCIY010000039.1 GCA_903970495.1 Candidatus Melainabacteria bacterium
CGCCCGTCGAGCGCAAGCTCCCCGAGCAGGACCCGCCCGGCCACGGCGTCCGCCGGGACCGACCCGGCAGCCGCCAGCACCGCGGCCGCGATGGCGATGTCGAAGCCCGGGCCCGACTTGGGCAGCGCGGCGGGCGACAGCCCGACGGTGATGCGCCGGTTGGGCCAGGTCAACCCGGCGTTGACCACCGCGGAGCGCACCCGGTCCCGGGCCTCGCTGAGGCTGGTGTCGGGCAGGCCCACCAGGGCCAGGCCGGGCAGCCCGTTGGCGAGGTCGGCCTCGACCTCGACGAGGTGACCGTCGACGCCGACGAGGGCGACCGACCAGGCGCGGGCGAGCGTCACAGCACGCCGCGGAGGTGGTCGACGACCGCCGCGCCGGTGAGCGGGCGGAGCACGGCGACGACGTCGAAGCGGACCTCGGGCCAGGACCGGTCCGACTCCGCCAGCCAGGCCGCCGCAAGCCGACGGATCCGCGCCGACTTCGCGTGGCCGACCGCTTCCGCGGGATGCCCGTACGCCGTCGAGGTCCTGGTCTTGACCTCGACGAAGACCAGCGTGCGGCCGTCGCGGGCCACCAGGTCGAGCTCGCCGCGCGGGCACCGCCAGTTGCGGTCGAGGACGACGAGCCCGGCGGCCACGAGGTGGTCTGCAGCCAGCTGCTCGCCGTAGCGGCCGAGGCCGTCCTTCGCGCGGGGATGTGCGGTCACGACGGTGACGATGCCGTCGCCGGGGGGTCCGGAACGGGCGCCGGCCGGGAATGTGGACGACGCCTACAGCTCGGGCTTCTCCAGCTTCTCGACGTTGACGTCGCGGAAGGTCAGGACCGTCACGTCCTTCACGAAGCGGGCCGGGCGGTACATGTCCCAGACCCAGGCCTCGTGCAGCGTGATCTCGAAGTAGACCTCGCCGCCGGCGTTGCGCGGCTCGACCTTCACGTCGTTGGCGAGGTAGAACCGGCGCTCGGTCTCCACGACGTAGTCGAACTGCCCGATGATGTCGCGGTAGTCGCGGTAGAGCCGCAGCTCCATCTCGGTCTCGTACTTCTCGAGGTCCTCCGCGCTCACGCCGACACCTCCCGCATCCCCTCATCATCGCGCAGCGCCCGCCGGACGTTGACGTAGGACCGCCGGTGCTCCTCGCAGGGCCCGTACGCATCCAGCGCCGCCGCGTGCCCCGGCGTGACGTAGCCCTTGTGGACCGCGAACCCGTACGAGGGGAACCGGTCGTGCAGCTCCACCATGATCCGGTCGCGGGTGACCTTCGCGAGCACGCTCGCCGCGGCCACGCACGCGGCGACGCGGTCGCCCTTCCACACCCCCAGGCCGGGGACGCCGATGCCGCGGACCGGGAAGCCGTCGGTGAGCGCGTACGCGGGCGCCGGGTCGAGCCGGGCCAGCGCCCGTCGCATGCCGGCGAGGTTGGCCACGTGCAGCCCGATGCGGTCGACCTCGGCTGCGGGGATGACCACGACCGACCACGACTCGGCGCGCGCCACCACGCGGTCGTAGACCCGGTCGCGCGCGGCGGGGGTCAGGAGCTTGGAGTCGGCGAGCTCGTCGATCGTGCCGCGGCGGCCCGCCGGCAGGATGCAGGCCCCGACGACGAGGGGGCCTGCGCAGGCGCCGCGGCCGGCCTCGTCGGCGCCCGCGACGGGCGCGAAGCCGGCCTTGCGCAGCCGGCGCTCGAGGACCGCCAGCTCGGCGCCGCGGGGTGCCGGGGTGCGGGCCGCCATGCCTCGGGACACTAGCGCCGGAGGAGCAGACGCCGGCGGCTGCGCCGGTGCGGCCGGCGGCGGCGCAGGAGGCGGCCCCCGACGAGCGGGACGGCCAGCGCCGGCGCGGCGATCACCGGCGTCCCGGCGGCGCCCACCGCCGTGGCGCCGACGCGGGAGAACGACGACGGCACCCGCAGGAAGCCGAACCGGCCGGGCGGCCAGATCCGGACGAAGGCCCTGCCCAGCAGCTTGCTCCGGGGCACGAAGCCGTTGTAGCGGCTGTCCTCGCTGTTGTTGCGGTGGTCCCCCATCACCCAGTACATGCCGGCCGGCACGGTGATCGGTTTCGAGGACGCCGTGCACGAGTTCGGGTCCTGGTATCCGCGGCCGTCCTCGACGCTGGCCTCGGTCGCCGCACAGAACGGGAACCTCGCCTGGGACGGCTGCGTGCTGCCCGGCACCGTCTCGACCCCGGGATCGTCGTCGTAGACGTACGGCTCGTTCAGCGCCTTGCCGTTCAGGAGCACCTGGCCGGAGGCGGTGCAGCACTGGATCGTGTCGCCGGGCACCGCGATGATCCGCTTGATGAAGTCGTCCTGGCCGCAGGTGCCGACGCCGACGAACCGCTGCGCGGCGCGGATCGCCGAGACCACCCCGTTCGATGCCGGGCAGGCGACGTACTCGCCGTCGAGGGTGCCGGCGGCGGCGAAGCGCGTACCTGCCGTGTTGAACACGACGATCTCACCGCGCTGCGGGCTGCCGGTGTGGAAGTCGAGCTTGTTGACCAGGACCCGGTCGTGGATGTGCAGCGTCTGCTGCATCGAGCCGCTGGGGATGAAGAACGCCTGCACCAGGAACGTCTTGATGAGCAGCGCGAGCACGACGGCGATGGCCAGCAGCAGCGGCAGCTCCTTGAGGAACGACCCGCGGCCCGGCTTGCGCGACGTCCGCCGCGCGGTCTCGGTCTGCTCCGCGTCGGGCGCGGCCCGCGCGTCCGCGGATCTGTACGCGCCGGGGCGGTCGCCGACGGCGATGACCGACGGTGGCGGCAGCTCGGGCTCCGGGGAGACCGGCTCGGACGGGGGCGGCAGCGGGCGCGAGACCGGAGCCTCGCCGACGTCGCGGAGCCGCTCGATCGGGGAACGGGAGACCCGGGCGACGCCCTCGACCGGCGTGGGTCCGGCGACCGGGTCCGACGTGTCGTCGGGCGGTTGCCCGTCGTCGGGGGGGAGGTCGGTCATGGCCGGGCCGACACTAGCGGCCAGCCGGGCCGGAGAGCTGTCCGGACACTCGCCGGCGGGCTCGCGATCAGGAAGCGGGACGCGCGTCCCGCTTCTCCTTGATCTTGGCCTTCTTGCCGCGCAGGTCGCGCAGGTAGTAGAGCTTCGCGCGCCGCACGTCACCGCGCACCGCGACCTCGATGTGGCCGATGGTCGGGCTGTGCACCGGGAAGGTCCGCTCGACGCCGACGCCGTAGGACTCCTTGCGGACCGTGAAGGTCTCGCGCAGGCCGCCGCCCTGCCGCCGGATCACGACGCCCTGGAACATCTGCTCCCGGGTGCGGGTGCCTTCGACGACCTTCACGAAGACCTTCAACGTGTCGCCCGGGCGGAACTCCGGGATGTCGTCGCGCAGCGAGGCGGCGTCGAGGGCGTCGAGGGTCTGCATGTCTATCCGATCTCCGGGCGAGTACCGAGGCGCGCGGAGGCGCTCCCGGTCTGGCTGTGGGTCGCGACCGAGACGGCCGCCGACCGCTAAGGATGCCACACCCGGTGGCCGCTCCCTACTCGGGCAGCAGGTCCGGCCGTCGGGCACGGGTACGCGCGAGCGACTGCTCCCGCCGCCAGCGGGCGATCGCGGCGTGGTCGCCGGAGCGGAGCACCGCCGGCACGTCGTGGCCCTCGAAGCTC
>CAJCIY010000040.1 GCA_903970495.1 Candidatus Melainabacteria bacterium
GTCCGTGGTCGCGCGAGCTCTGCGGCGGCACGCACGTCGAGCACTCCTCGCAGATCGGCGCGGTGCTGGTCACGGGGGAGTCGTCGGTCGGCTCGGGCGTACGCCGGATCGAGGCCCTCGTCGGGCTCGAGGCGATGCGGCGCAGCGCCCGCGACAAGGCGCTGCTCGCGGCCCTGGCCGACGTGGTCTCGGCGCCGGTCGACGAGACGCTCGAGCGGGTCACCGCGCTTGCGCAGCGCGTCCGGACGCTGGAGCGCGAGGTCGCGCAGGCGCGCAGCGCGAGCGTGCTGGCCACCGCGCAGTCGCTCGCCGACGCGGCCCGCGACATCGGCGGGACCTCGGTGGTCGCCGCGCAGGTGCCGGACGGCGTCGGTGGCGACGACCTGCGGTCGCTCGCCCTGGACGTACGCGCCCGGCTCGGTGACGCCGCGGCGACGCTCGTCGTGCTCGGCGGCGCCGCGGGCGGCCGCGCCCTGCTCGTCGCGGCGACGAACGACCCGGCGCGCAAGGCCGGGGTGAGGGCCGGCGCGGTGATCAAGGCGCTGGCTCCCACGGTCGGCGGCGGCGGCGGCGGTCGCGACGACGTCGCGCAGGGCGGGGGATCGGACGCCGCCGGCCTGCCGGCCGCGCTCGCCGCGGTCCCAGGTCTGCTCCCGTGAGCCTGGGCTGCATCGTCGCGGTCGACGTCGGCACCGTCCGCGTCGGCGTCGCCGCGAGCGACCCGCACCAGGTGCTCGCCTCGCCCGTGGCCACGCTCGGCCCCGACGACCTCGACGGCCTGCTCGCGGTGGTCCGCGACCGCGACGCGGTGCGCATCGTCGTCGGTCTTCCGACGACCCTCGCCGGGCGCGCCGGCCCGTCGGTGGTGATGGCCCGGGCGTACGCGGACCGGCTCGCGCCGCTGGTCGCGCCGGTTCCGGTCGACCTCGTCGACGAGCGGTTGACCACCGTCGTCGCCGAGCGGGCGCTCGCGGGAGCGGGCGTACGCGGGAAGGCGCGTCGGCGGGTCGTCGACCAGGCGGCCGCGGTCGCCCTGCTGCAGGGAGTGCTCGACGGTGGCCGCTGACGACGACTACGAGGGCCTCGGCGACCTCGGCACCGTCGTCCCGGTCCGCCAGGTCCGGTCCGGCACCCGGCTGACGAAGCGCGGCCGGCGGATCGTCGTCGGGGCGGTGGTCCTCGTGCTGGTCGCGATCCTCGCCGTCGGCGGCGTGGCGGCCGACAAGATCTTCGGCGGCGGCAGCGGGGGCAGCGGCGACTACGTCGGCAGCGGCACGGGCCGCGTCGTCGTCCAGGTCAGGGCCGGTGACTCCACCACGGACATCGGCACGACGCTCGTCACCGACGGCGTCGTGAAGTCGGTCGGCGCCTTCGTGTCGGCTGCCGCGGCGAACGCGCGGGGCGGGGACATCCAGCCGGGCTACTACGCGCTGCACGCCCACATGAGCGGCGCGTCAGCCGTGACGCTGCTGCTGACGCCGTCGGCCGTCGTGCAGTCCCGGTTCACGATCCCCGAGGGCACGTCGATCGCGCACGTGCCGGCGATCATCAGCAAGGGCACCGGCATCCCGGTCGCGCAGCTGCAGGCAGCGATCGCCGACCCGTCGGCGCTGGGGCTGCCGTCGTACGCCGGCGGGCACGTCGAGGGCTTCCTGTTCCCGGCGACGTACGACGTGCCGCCGGGCACGACGGCGACGCAGGTGCTGCAGATGATGACCGCCCGCTTCGCGCAGGCCGCCACCGCGACCGACCTCGTGACCGGCGCTGCCGCGCTGAAGCTGACCCCGCTGCAGGTCGTCACGATCGCCTCGATCATCCAGCGGGAGTCCGCCTCCGCCGCCGACGGCCCCAAGGTGGCTCGGGTGTTCTACAACCGGCTCGCCGCCGGGATGCCGCTCGGCAGCGAGTTCACCGTGGCCTACACGGGCGATGACGCGAGCAGCCCGTACGACACCTACACCCACACCGGGATCCCGCCGGGCCCCTACGACTCGCCCGGCCAGACCGCGCTCGACGCGGCGCTGCACCCGGCCACGGGCACGTACCTGTTCTTCGTGACGCTGCCGAAGGAGGGCACGGAGTTCGTCGACACCGAGTCCCAGTTCTTCGCGCTGCAGGCGCAGTGCCGGTCCGAGGGCGGCTGCAACAGCTAGTGATCCACGCTGCCGTGCTCGGCGACCCGGTCGCGCACTCGCTCTCCCCGCTGCTGCACACCGCGGCCTACGGGGCGCTCGGGCTGACCGGCCACCGCTACCACGCGCTGCGGTGCGCGCCGGCGGACCTGCCGGCGCTGCTCGACCGGGTACGGGCCTCCGGCCGGTGGTGCGGGCTGTCGCTGACGATGCCGCTGAAGGCCGTGGTCGTCCCGCTGCTCGACGAGCTTGCCACCGACCTCGGCGTGGTCAACACCGTCGTCGTGTCGGGCGGCGCGCTCGTCGGCCACAACACCGACGTCGAGGGCGTACGCGCCGGGCTGGCCGCGCTGGGCTTCGCCGGCGGCCGCGTCGCGGTGCTCGGCGCCGGCGGCACCGCCTGCGCCGCGCTGGCCGCGGTCGCCGGCACGGCGAGTGCGGTGACGGTGCACGTCCGCAGCGCCGAGCGGGCCGCGGCCGCCCGCGCGCTGGGGAAACGGCTCGGGCTCGTGGTGGAGGTGCTGGGGCTCGACGCCGTCCCGGCCGGCGCCACGGTGGTCTCGACGCTGCCGCCGACCGCGCCGGCCGTCACCACGGCCGGACCGCTGCTCGACGTCGCGTACGCGCCGTGGCCGACGCCGACCGCGGCCGGGGCGCTGCGCGCGGGCCGGCCGGTGGTCGGCGGGCTGACGGTGCTGGTCGGCCAGGCGGCTGGCCAGGTGCGCCTGATGACCGGGCTCGAAGCGCCGGTGGCGGCGATGGAGTCGGCGCTCCCGGATGGGTCAAGCACCGGCCTCTGACTGCCGAATCCCTGACCGTGGCCACCGCGTACGGGATCTGCCGATGAAGCTGCTCGGTGAGATCCTCGTCGACGACGGTCTGCTGACCCCGGACCAGCTGTTCCAGGCGACCCAGGAGCAGAAGAAGCAGGGCCGCGCGCTGGGCCGCATCCTGGTCGACCTCGGCATGGTCTCGGAGGCCCAGCTGGTCGCCGCGCTGGCCGCCCAGATCGGGCTGCCGTTCGTCGACCTGAGCGACTACGCCGTCGACGGCACCGCCGTGGCGGCCTTCCCCGACGCCGTCGCGCGCCGCTACACCGCGCTGGGCATCGGCTGGGAGGACGGCAAGATCCTGGTCGCGATGGCCGACCCGGCCAACGTCATCGCGCTCGACGACATCCGCAGCTACACCGGCGTCGACGTCAAGCCGGTCGTCGGCACCCGCGCCGACATCTCCGCGGCGATCAACCGGTTCCACCGCGTCGACTCCGACCTCGACGACCTGACCACGACGCTCGACGCCGCGCACGAGGACGACGACCTCACCCACGTCCGCGAGGCCGTCGACGACGCGCCGATCGTGAAGTTCGTCAACCTGCTCATCACGCAGGCCGTGCAGGACCGGGCCTCGGACATCCACATCGAGCCCGCCGAACGCGAGCTGCGGGTGCGTTACCGCATCGACGGTGTGCTCCACGAGGTCATGCACTCGCCGAAGACCATCGCCGCCGGCGTGGTCTCGCGCCTGAAGATCATGGCCGAGATGAACATCGCCGAGCGGCGCATCCCGCAGGACGGCCGGCTCTCGGTCACCGTCAACGGCCGCAAGATCGACCTCCGCGTCGCGTCGCTGCCGACGGTGTGGGGCGAGAAGATCGTCATGCGGATCCTGGACAACTCGACGGCCAGCCTCAACCTCTCTGACCTGGGGTTCCGGCCGTCGAGCTACGAGCGCTACTCCGCGAGCTTCCAGAAGCCGTACGGGATGATCCTGGTCACCGGCCCGACCGGCTCGGGCAAGTCGACCACCCTGTACGCGACCCTCAACGTCGTCTCGACGCCCGACAAGAACGTCATCACCGTCGAGGACCCGGTGGAGTACCGGCTGGCGGGCATCAACCAGGTGCAGGTCAACCCCAAGGCGGGCCTGACCTTCGCCGGAGCGCTGCGGTCCATCCTGCGATCGGACCCCGACGTGGTGCTCATCGGTGAGGTCCGCGACCACGAGACCGCGCAGATCGCGATCGAGGCCTCGCTGACCGGTCACCTCGTGCTGACGACGCTGCACACCAACGACGCGCCCTCGGCCGTCTCGCGTCTCATCGAGATGGGCATCGAGCCGTTCCTCGTCGGCTCCTCGCTCGACTGCGTGCTCGCCCAGCGACTCGCCCGCCGGTTGTGCACCAAGTGCAAGGAGGAGTACGTCCCGACGCCCGAGGAGCTCAAGTCGGCGCGCTACCCCTGGCAGGACGGGATGGAGCTGCCCACCCTCATGCGCGGCGTCGGCTGCCAGAACTGCAGCAAGACCGGTTACAAGGGCCGGCTCGCGCTGCACGAGGTCATGATCGTGTCGGAGCAGATCGAGCGGCTGGCCGTGGAGCGGGCCGCCACCGAGACGATCACCCGCACCGCGCGCGAGGAGGGCATGACGACGCTGCGCGAGGACGGCATGGCCAAGGTGGCGTCCGGCGACACGACCCTGGAGGAGATCCTCCGCGTCGTAGTCTGATCTTTCAGCGGCGGAGGACGACGGCGTAGTCGTTGCTCAAGACCACCTGGTAGCCCGCCGCTTCGAGGTCGCTCAGCGAGACTGCGTAGCTGGCCGCGCGGCTCGTTCCCTGCGCCTGCCACGGGACGAAGTCGGCGTCGTCGGCCTCGTACGCGACCCAGGTCGTCCCCGGGTCGTCATCGTGCAGGAGCGCGACGTCGTCACGCCCGAGAAGCGGCACGAGCAGATAGTCAGAGGCCGCCACGGTCACGTGCGGAGGTACCGCGGCCACAGCAGCCCGGAGATCTCTGATCCGTTCCGGTGCGTACTCGTAGCTGTGGGAGTCGATCTGTTCGAACGGCGTCGAGTTGGCGACGCTCACCGATGCGGTGCCGGCCAAGGCCAGCAGCGCCGCTGCCAGGGGCAGAGCTTCACGCAACGACCTGTTCCCCAGCCGCGCGGTGAGGTGCCGCAGGCCGTCAGCAGCCGCCAGGATGAGGACGGGCATGAGGGTGAGCGAGTACTGGTAGTTGTCGGTCCACATCTCAGGACGGTCCGAGAGGAAGCGCTCGGCGAGCAGCGGGATCGCGAGCAGGGCGATGGGTGAGACCAACGGCAGGACGCTGAACGGAACGAGAAGCTCGTACAGGCTCGACCGCTTCAGCCCGGCAGCCGTAGCGATACCGACGACCCGGAACGGGTGGGTGAGGATCATCGCCACGGCGGACAGCGGCGTGGGGCCGAGCGCAGGGTAGGTCCAGTAGGCATAGGACAGCCCGCCCCCGAGCCGGGGCATCACCACATCGGTCACCAGCAGGAAGGTGCCGATCCCCGCCACGGCGAGCGCACCACCCAACCGACGGACACCCCACACGGCGAACACGAGGCCGAGGAAGAACACGAGCAGCCCCATGTCCTCCTTCACGCACAGCAACAGCAAGGCCGAAGCTGTCGCCCACCGCCAGCTGTGCACCTGCGCCCGTTCGAGCGCGAACGCGATGAGGAGGGGTGCGAACGCCACCTCGTGGAAGTCGAAGTTGACGGCCGACTGCACTCCGACGGATCCGGCGTACGCAAGGCCCAGGATGACCGCGACCGGCGTGCCGGCGCAGCGACGGCAGAACCTGTAGACAGGCACGATGCTCAGCGCGATGAGCGCGGCCTGGTCCACCAGCAGGGTTCCCGGGTGCGGCCAGATCCAGTAGCTCGGAACGAGCAACACGAGGATCGGGTGGAAGTGGTCCGCAAGCAGGTCGTAGTGCGGAGGCAGTCCCTCGGTGCTGTTCTTGATGCTCGACACCGGTAGGTGGAAGTGGCTCCAGGACACCATCGCCTGATGGAAGATCCCGAGGTCGTAGGCACCACTGACGAAGTCGTGCTCGTCCTTGAACGAGACGAACAGATACGTCGCGAAGGCGCCGAGGACGAGCGCGGCGGGCATGAGCCACCGGCCCAGACGACCTGCCGACTCGGACTCGTGCGCGTTGTCCTGAGGTCCGACAGCACCCCGTGGCTCGAGGGCAATGGCCGTCATGCCAGCTCTGCCCGCAGCTGCTGCCACCAGCGCCATCCCAGCGCCAGCATGAGACCGGCGCGCACTGTCAGCAGCAGCGCGGGGACGGCTCCGGCGAAGCCCGGCGAGCCGAGCGTACCGAAATCGATCGGGAAGACGAGCGTCGTGAGGACGAGCACGCCGAGCGTCAGCCGAGCCGACACCGTGTCCACGGCGTCCTGGCAGCGGGCTACGCACACGACGGCGAGCAACCACAGAAGGTACTGAGGCGACAGCACCTTCGATAGCACCAGCGCCAGGTCCACGGTCAGGCAGGACGCCACGAGGAGTGCTCTCACGGGCAGGTCGCCCCGTCGTCGTCGCCGGGCGCGCAGAAGCCAGCAGAAGAGCGCGGCCACAGCGAGTGCGCAGCACAGGGAGCACAGGTCTCCCAGGTGCTGGCTGTGGATGAGGTTAGCGCTCGAGTGATCGTTGTCGATGGGCGCGTACCGGCCCGTGAAGTTTGCCTGCAGCAGGGCCGGCAAGGCGGCGAGCGCTTCGATCTCGACACCCCTTCCGGAGTGATAACCGACGAGGTCGTGCCAGAGGCCGCCGAGTGCTCCCAGAGCCATGAGGGGAGCGAGCGCGACGAGGGAGACCCCGAGGAATGCGGCGGTTGCGGCACGTCCGTAGCCCCTGCAGCCGGCGGTGACCGCGGCTGCGATCCCGACCGGCCAGACCTTGAGCCAGGCACCGACGGCGAGGAGCACGGCG
>CAJCIY010000041.1 GCA_903970495.1 Candidatus Melainabacteria bacterium
GCAGCCCGGCGCCGGGCCCGTCCTTCGCCAGCGCCTCGTCGGGGGTGACGCGGAGGATGCCCCAGTCGTGCAGGCCCTCGGCCAGCACCCGCTGGGCGGCGTCGTTGGAGTCCTGGAAGCCCCCACCCGGTCGTACGGCCGCGAAGCCGGCCTCCTGGGCGGCGTGAACCAGCTCGTACACCCGGCGCTGGTCGGGGGTGAAGGTGCCGTCGATCGGGATCGTGCGGGTCACGTCGGCGGTGTAGAGCGTGCGGGTCTCGATGCCCATGTCGAGCAGCAGCAGGTCGCCGTCACGTACCGGGCCGTCGTTGCGAAACCAGTGCAGCGTGGTGGCGTGGGCGCCGGCCGCCACGATCGAGGTGTAGCCGACCTCGTTGCCCTCGGCGCGGGCACGGCGCCAGAACGTGCCCTCGAGCCAGCGCTCGCCGAACTCCTGCGCGCCGGCGCGCTCGCGGAGCACGTCGACGAAGCCCCGGGCGGTCGCGTCGGTCGCGAGCTGGAGCTGCGCGACCTCCCAGTCGTCCTTGACCAGCCGCAGCTCGGACAGCGTCGAGACGAAGGCGGCCTCGGCGTCGCCGTCGGCGACCGGGCAGAGCGCGTCGACGCGGGGGTCGACGCCGCGGACCACGAGCGGTGCCGGGAGCGCACCGAGGACGGCCTCGAGGTCGCTCGTGGGCCGGCACTCGATGCCGAGCCGCGAACCGGTCTCGACGGGGTCCGGGCGGCGGCCCACCCACAGCTCGCCGTCACGGCTGGCGAAGAACGCGATGGTGCTCCGGCCCTGGCGGGCGGGGACGTAGAGCACGGCCTCGTGGCCACCGGCGACGGGCTGCAGCACGAGGACGCCGTCGGGCTCGTCGTCGCCGGTGAGCCAGACGTAGTCCGACCGGGTGCGGAAGGCGTAGTCGGTGTCGTTGGCCCGTAGCCGCGCCACCCCCGACGGGATCACCATCACCCGGCCCGGCAGCGCCGACGACAGCGCCGCACGCCGCTTGGCGGCGTACGGCGCGAGGTCGCGTTCGGTGGTGTCGAGACGGGAGTCGGGCTCCCAGCCGGTCAGCAGGTCCGTCCGGAGCGCCGACGGCACGTCGGCGTCGTGCGAGGCGGTCTTCTCGTCCGGCTGGTCGGTCACGATCTCAGGGTAGGGCGGACGGCGCGATCAGCGCTCGGGGCTCTTGGCGTCGATCGCTTCGCGCTCGTCGTCGACCGCGACGGCCACCTTCGCGAGCGAGCTCTCGTGCTCGGAGTAGTGGTGCCGGCAGAAGAGGAGCTCGCCGCCACCGGAGAGGACGACGCGCACGTAGGCCTGCGCGCCGCAACGGTCACACCGGTCCGCCGCACTCAGCGCCGGCCGGCCATCGACTGAGGTGGTCAAGGTTCCGGTCATGTCGGTCACAACAAGCACTATCCCCGACGGCTTCCCACTGATGCTCGTCGGAATCGGTGTGTCGCCGCCCTGGTCACCGACTCGTCACACGGCTGGCACAGCGCCGACACGCGAGCGGCCGATCGGGGCTGGGCCGGTCAGCCCCCGGGCCGGACGACGACCTTGCCGACGGTGCCGCGCATCCCGAGGCGGGTGAGCCCCTCGGCCGCCTGTGCCATCGGGAGCTCGTCGGCGATCAGGGGGTCGATCAGCCCCTTGTCCCAGAGCGCCATCAGCGCCTGGTGTGTCGCCGGGATCACACCCGGGTCCTTGCTCCGGTAGAGCCCCCAGTGCAGGCCCACCACGCTGTAGTTCTTGATCAGGATGTGGTTGGTCGCCGCTTGCGCCATCACCCCGCCAGCGAACCCGATGACCAGGATGCGGCCCTCAAAGGCGACGCACTTCGTCGACTTCGAGAACGTCTCGCCGCCGACGCTGTCGTAGATCACGTCCGCGCCCCGCCCGTCGGTCGCGTCCTTCACCGCGGCCACGAAGTCGTCGGCGAGGTAGTCGATCACCACCTCGGCACCGAGCTCCTGGCAGACGGCGACCTTCTCGGGGCCGCCCGCGGTGGCGATGACGCGGGCTCCGGCGGCGAGCCCGAGCTGGATCGCGGCGCTGCCCACGCCGCCCGCGCCGGCGTGGACGAGGAGGGTCTCGCCCTCCTGCAGGTGGGCGCGGTTGTGGAGCCCGACGTACCCGGTCTGGTAGGTGACCATCAGCGAGGCGGCCTTCGCGGCCGGCATGTCGTCGGGGACGGGGAACAGGCCGACCTTCGGTGCCGCGACCTTCTCGGCCAGCCCGCCGTGCGGGAGCGGCGCGCCGCCGAGCCAGCGGTCGCCGGCGGCGTCGCGTCCGCAGATCTCCAGGCCGGGCGTGAACGGCAGCGGCGGCTTCTCCTGGTACTGCCCGCGGCAGAGCAGCACGTCGGGGAAGTTCAGCGCGACCGCCTCGACGTCGAGCAGCACCAGCCCTTCGGCGAGCTCGGGGTCGGGGACGTCCTCGAGGGTGAGGACGTCGGCGGGCTCTCCCAGCTCGTGCACGGTCCAGGCCTTCACCCGCCCGAACCTAGCCCGTCACCGGAGGGCGTCCTGCCGCCGGGCTAGCCTCCGAAGGTGACGGGGGTCACCCCGCCGCAGCGGACGACGGAGGAGCGGGCATGGGCGAGAAGCACCTGGGCGCACTGGGCGAGAAGGCGGCGTCCCGCGGCGGCACGCTGCACTTCGAGGGCACCGCGTACGACACCGCCGACCTCTACGCCCGCGCGACCCGCGTGGGTGGCGGGCTGCAGGCGGCCGGCGTCGGCCCGGGCGACCGAGTCGTCGTGATCATGTCCAACTGTCCCGAGGTGCCGCTGTCGTACAACGCGATCTGGCGGATCGGGGCGGCACCGACGCCGGTGCTGTTCCTCGTCAGCACCGACGAGCTGCACCACATCCTCACCGACTCCGAGGCCGCCGCGGTCATCACGACGCCGGAGTTCGCGCCCAAGGTCGCCGAGACCGGCGTACCGGTGCAGACCTTCGTCGTCGGGCAGGACTCCTTCGAGGCGCTCGAGCAGGCCGAGCCGGCTGCCCTGGTCGACCGCGAGGACGACGACCTCGCCGCGCTGCTCTACACCGGCGGCACGACCGGCCGCTCCAAGGGTGTGATGCTCAGCCACGCGAACCTCTGGGGCTCGGGCAACGCCGCGAAGACCCGGCAGGTGGAGTCGGGCAGCGACTACACGCGCTCGCTGACCGCGTTGCCGCTGGCTCACGCGTACGGGCTGCTCGTGACGACCGTCGGGATGTTCCAGGACGAGCCGGGCGAGGCGGTGCTGCAGCGGTGGTTCAACCCGCCGGAGTTCCTGGCGCTCGCGGCGCAGCACCGTACGGAGGTCATCTCGGTCGTCCCGTCGATGCTCGGCCTGCTGCTCGCGCAGCCGCTCGAGGACGTCGACCTCTCGTCGCTCCAGGTCGTCACGTCCGGGGGCGCCCCGCTGCCCGAGGCGATCCGGGCGGAGTGGGAGAAGCGGGTGCCCGACAGCGTCGTGCTCGAGGGCTACGGCCTCACCGAGACGAGCGCGCTGGTCTCGAGCAGCCCGCGGGACGCCAACCGGCCGGGCTCGGTCGGCACGCCGGTCCCCGGCTCCGAGGTCCGCATCCTCGCCCCGGACGGCCGGCAGCTCGGTCCGGACGAGGACGGCGAGATCTGCGTGCGGTCCTCGATGGTGACCAAGGGCTACTGGCGCGCGCCGGAGCAGACCGCCGCGGCGATCACCGACGGCTGGCTGCACACCGGCGACATCGGCCACCTCGACGCCGACGGCTACCTCTACGTCGTCGACCGGATCAAGGACCTGATCATCCGCGGCGGGTTCAACGTCTACCCCCGCGACATCGAGGACGTGCTCGTCGAGCACCCCGACGTGACCTCCGCCGCGGTCGTCGGCCGGCCGGACCCGAGGTCCGGCGAGGAGGTCGTCGCGTTCGTCTCCGTGACCCCCGGGTCGACCGTGACCTCCGACGAGCTGCGCGAGTACGCCCGGTCGCGCGTCAGCGCCGCGAAGTACCCCCGCGAGGTCCACATCGTCGAGGCGATCCCGCTGACGTCGGTCGGCAAGACCGACCGCAAGAAGCTCCGCTCTCAGATCACTCAGGTCACCTCGACGAGCTGAACCTCGCCGCTCGGCAGGTCGAGCAGCATCACGGTGCCGTGGGCCTGCCGACGCCGGTCGGTCGGTGAGCCGGGGTTCAGCGCACGGAAGCCGTCGGCGGTCTCGTCCCACGGGATGTGCGAGTGGCCGAACACGACGAGGTCGGTGTCAGGGTGGCGCCTGCGCAGTCGTGCCATCCGGCCGGTCGACGGACCGGTCTCGTGGACGACGACGAGACGGGTCTGCTCGACGGTGAGCTCCACCAGCGCCGGCGCGATCTCGGGCGGGTCGTTGTTGCCGCGGGCGCAGCGGACCGGCGCGAGGGTGGCCAGCTGCTCGAGGACCTCGGGGGTGCAGACGTCCCCGGCGTGCAGGATCAGGTCCACGCCGTCGAAGGCCGCGGCGACCCGCGGCGGGAGCGCCTGCCAGAACCGCGGGGCGTGGGTGTCGGAGACCAGCCCGATCCTCATCGATCTCGGTGCCCGCGGGCGACCCAGGCGTCGTAGTCCCTCGCCTCGGCGCCGATGGTGGTGTCGTCGCCGTGGCCGGGATGGACCACGGTCTCCGGCGGCAGCGTCAGCAGCCGCTCCCGGATCGAGTCGAGGATCGTCGGGAAGTCGCTGTACGAGCGGCCGGTCGCCCCCGGGCCGCCGGCGAAGAGCGTGTCGCCGGTGAAGACCACGCCCTCGCCCGGTGCGTACAGGCAGACGCCGCCGGGGGAGTGGCCCGGGGTGCGCAGCACGTGGAGCTCGGTCCCCGCGATCCGGAAGGCATCGCCGTCGCGGAGGTCGTCGTACGGGGTCGCGTCGGGGTGGACCTGGTCCCAGAGCATCCGGTCGTCGGCCGCCAGGTAGACGGGCGCGGTCACGATCTGCGACAGCTCGGGCGCTGCGTCGACGTGGTCGTTGTGGCCGTGGGTGCAGACGATGGCGTGCACCCGCCGGTGGTCGACCACGTCGGCGATCGCCTGCGCGTCGTGCGCGGCGTCGATCACCAGCAGCCCGTCGTCGTCGCCGACCACCCAGACGTTGTTGTCGACGTCGAAGTCCTGACCGTCGAGCGAGAACACGCCGGAGGTCACGACCCTGGTCACGGTGAACGCCATGACCGCAGCCTGGCAGGCTGCCCTTCATGACGACGACACCGGTCCTGGAGCACGGCCTGCTGACGATCAAGACCGGCGGGGAGGCCGCGTTCGAGACGGCCCTGCGGGGAGCGGTCCCGCTCATCTCCGGGCAGCCCGGGTTCGTCTCGATCCGTGTCTCGCGGTGCCTCGAGCGCCCCCACACGTACCTGCTGCTGGTCGAGTGGGACTCGCTCGAGGCGCACACCGAGGGGTTCCGGAAGTCGGCCGAGTACGGCCCGTGGCGCGACGCGCTGCACCACTTCTACGACCCGATGCCGACCATCGAGCACTTCGTCGACGTCCCGGCTTGACCGGCATTGGTGGTGCAGATGCGTCACATCTGACGCATCTGCCCCTACACATTGAGGTGACCTACAGGACGACGACGCTGCGGAGGACCTCGCCGCGGTGCATCTTCTCGAACGCCGCCTCCACGTCGCCGAGGCCGATCCGCTCGCTGACGAACCGCTCGAGCGGGAACCGCCCCTGCTGCCACAGGTCGATCAGGAGCGGGAAGTCCCGCGAGGGCAGGCAGTCGCCGTACCAGGAGGACTTGGTCGCGCCGCCGTGCCCGAAGACCTCCTGCAGCGGCAGCTCGAGCGTCATGTCCGGCGTCGGCACGCCGACCAGCACCACCGTCCCGGCGAGGTCGCGGGCATCGAAGGCCTGCCGGAACGTCTCCGGCCGGCCGACCGCGTCGATCACGACGTCGGGGCCGAACCCGCCGGTGAGCGCGCGCAGCTGGGAGACGACGTCGTCGCCGGTCGCGTCGACGACGTGGGTCGCGCCGAAGCCACGGGCCCACTCGAGCTTGCGCGGGTCGCGGTCGACGGCGATGACCTGCCGCGCCCCGGCGTAGACCGCCCCGGCGATCGCCGCGTCACCCACGCCGCCGCACCCGATGACCGCGACGGTGTCGCCTTTCACGACCGGCGCGGTGTTGACCGCCGCTCCCCAGCCGGCCATCACGCCGCAGCCGATCAGGCCCGCGGCGGCCGGGTCGGGCGAGGTGTCGACGACCGTGCACTGGCCGGCGGCGACGAGCGTCTTCTCGGCGAACGCGCCGATGCCGAGCGCGGGCGAGAGCGGTGTGCCGTCGGCGAGCGTCATCGGCTGCGAGGCGTTGAAGGTGCTGAAGCAGTACCAGGGCTGGCCGCGGCGGCACGCGCGGCACTCGCCGCAGACCGCGCGCCAGTTGAGGACGACGCGGTCGCCGACGGCGAGAGCACCGCTGTCGGCGCCGACCTGCTCGACGACGCCCGCCGCCTCGTGTCCCAGCAGGTACGGGAAGTCCTCGCCGATGCCGCCCTCGCGGTAGTGCAGGTCGGTGTGGCACACCCCGCACGCCTCGATGCGGACGACGGCCTCGCCCGGCCCGGCGTCGGGCACCACGATCGTCTCGATCCCGACGGGCTGTCCCTTGCCGCGGGCGACGACGCCCTGCACCTGCTGGCTCATCTGCCCTGTCTACCGCAACGCGGTTGCCCCACCCCCGGAGACTGCCGCCCATGTACGTGAAGCCACCGCGCATCAGTCCGGGCGACACCGTCGCCGTGGTGTCGCTGTCGTCGGGACTGGCAGCCCGCTTCCCCGGGCGGCTCGACCGGGGCGTACGCCAGCTCGCGGCCGCCCTCGAGGTCGAGGTGGTCCTGGCTCCGAACGCCGGCCGCGACGACGCCTTCCTGCGCGCCAACCCGCAGGCCCGGGTCGACGACTGGACGTGGGCGCTGACCGAGCCGTCGATCCGCGCGTACGTCAGTGCGATCGGCGGCGACGACTCGGTCCGGTTGCTGCCGCTGCTCGACCATGGCCTGCTCTCGGCGTACCCGAAGCCGTTCGTCGGCTTCTCGGACTCGACCGTGACGCTGACGGCGCTGGGCAATGCGGGGGTCGTCGCGTTCCACGGCGGGAGCGTGCTGTGCGACTGGGCCGAGTACGGCGGCATCGAGCCCGGTGTCGTCACCTCGCTCCGACGGGCGCTGACGACCGCTGAGCCGATCGGAGAGCTCGCGCCGAGCGGACGCTGGACCGAGGAGCTCGTCGACTGGAACGGCGAGGAGCGGCCGCGCGTCTGGCAGCCCAACCCCGGGTGGCGCTGGCTGCAGGGGACCTCGCCGGTGACCGGGGCGACGATCGGTGGCTGCCTCGAGGTGCTCGAGATGCTCCGCGGTACGCCGTGGTGGCCTGCGCCCGAGCGGTGGGCCCGCGCGGTCGTGCTGCTCGAGACCTCCGAGGACGCGCCGCCGCCGGGGCTTGTCCGCCGCTGGCTGCGCGGGTACGCCTCGATGGGGATCCTGCAGACGATCGGCGCCCTGCTCGTCGCCCGGCCGATGGGCTACACCGCCGAGCAGGTCGGCGAGCTCGACCGACAGGTCCTCGCGGCCTGCGCCGAAGCCGGTCGTCCCGACCTGCCGGTCGTGGCCGGCGTCGACTTCGGCCACACCAGCCCGGCCTACGTGCTGCCGATGGGCGTCGCCGTCACCGTCGACCCGGTCGTGCAGGCGATCACGGTCGCCGAGGCCGCCGTCGGCTGACCGCCCTGCCGCCGCCGAGAGTGACGAAAGCGACCCGATCGGTCGCCGATCTGCCCGTTACGGTCACTCTCGGCGCGCGACTCGCGGGGCGCTGGTCAGGCGAGCAGGAGCTGCGCGAGCTTCTCCTTGTGCCAGGCGCCGTCGCCGTAGGCGTACTCCTCGCGCTTGGCCCGCTTGAAGGCGAAGTGCGCGTCGTGCTCCCAGGTGTAGCCGATGCCGCCGAGGTACTGGATCATCGCCGCGGTCGCGTCGCGGGCGACGTCGCTCGCCTTGGACTTCGCGACGTGCACCGCCTGCACCGCGTCGGGCTGGCCGGAGTCGAGTGCGTACGCGGCGTAGAGCGCGCCGTGCTCGGCCATCGAGACCGCCACGTGCAGGTCGGCGAGCGCGTGCTTGATCGCCTGGAAGCTGCCGACCGGGCGGCCGAACTGCTCGCGCTCCTTGTCGTAGGCGACCGTGCGGGTCAGCGCCGACCGCGCGATCCCCACGAGGTCGTTCGCGGTCAGGACCATCGCCGCGCCGTAGAGGGAGTCGAGATCGTCGCCCAGCAGGGTGGCCGGGGAGTCCGCGAACGTCACGGTCGCGAGCCGCGTGGTGCGGTCCAGGCCACCGGTACGGACGACGGTGACGCCCGGCGCGGCGGCCTCGACGAGCCACAGCCGGCCGTCGGCGGTCGCGGTGACGAAGGCGTCGGCCACGGCGGCGTACTCGACCTGGGCGGCGGTGCCCGAGAGGGTGCCGCCGGACTCGGTGCATGCCGCGCCGGCGGCGGTCCAGTCGCCGCCCTCGCGCCGGGTGGCGATGCTCAGCACGACCTCGCCGGCCGCGACCTTCGGCAGCCACTCCGCCTGCTGCTCGGGTGATCCGGCGATCCGGATCGCCTCGCCGCCGAGGACGGTCGGCAGCCAGGGACCGGGGATCGTCGACGCGCCCCAGGCGCGGGCGATGACGGCGAGGTCGAGCAGTCCGAGGCCGAGGCCGTCGTACTGCTCGGGCACGGTGACCGCGAGCCAGCCCTGCTCGGCGCAGGCCTTCCACAGCTCGGCCGGGTGGCCGTCGCCGGCGGCGTCCTCGTAGACCGCGCGGACCTGCTCGGGGCCGAAGCGGTCGGCGAGGTAGTCGCGGACGGTGCGGCCGAGGTCGCGCTGCTCGTCGGTGAGAGCGAAGTACATCTGCCTGACCCCTCTATCGCGGGAGGCCGAGCACGCGCTCGGCGACGACGTTGCGCTGGACCTGGGACGAGCCGCCCCAGATGGTCTCCGACCGCGACCAGAGCGCGGAGTGCTGCAGCGGGTCGAGCCCCGCGAAGTCCTCGCCGGTCGTCTCCTGGCCCGACAGCTCGGCGACGTCGAGGAACAGCTCGCCGAGGTCCTGGTGCGCCTCGGACCACTGCAGCTTGGTCATGCTCGCCTCGAAGCCGAGCTCCCGTCCCTGCTCGACGGCGGTGAGGATGTGCAACGAGTGCAGCTTCAGCAGCTCGAGCTCGACCAGCGATGCACCGAGCTTCTGCCGCAGCTGCGGGTCTTCCGCAGCCGGCTTGCCGAACCGCTCGCGGCCCTTGGCCAGCGCGGCGACCTGGTCCAGCTCGCGGCGGAAGCCGGTGTACTGGCCCATCGCCGAGCTGCCGCGCTCGAAGCTCAGCAGCACCATCGCGACCTCCCAGCCTTTGTCGACCGGTCCGAGGATCGAGGACTTCGGGACGCGTACGTCGGTGAAGAAGACCTCGCCGAACTCGCTCTCGCCGCTCATCTGCTTCAGCGGACGCGCCTCGACGCCCTCCGCGTGCATGTCGATGAGGAGCATCGAGATGCCGGCGTGCCGCGGTGCGTCGGGGTTGGTGCGCACCAGCGTGAAGATCCAGTCCCCGTGCATCGCGTTGGTGGTCCAGACCTTCTGGCCGTTGACCAGCCAGTGGTCGCCCTGGTCCTCGGCGCGCGTCGAGAGCGCGGCCAGGTCGCTGCCCGCGCCCGGCTCGGAGAAGCCCTGGCACCAGATGACGCGGTTGAACAGCAGGTCGGGGATGATCGTCTTCTTCTGCTCCTCCGTGCCGAACACCATGACGCTCGGCGCGAGGAACGTCAGCCCGAGCGGGTTCACCGTGTACGGGACCGACGCGCGGACCGTCTCCTCGTCGTAGATCGCCTTCTGCGCGGGCGTGCCGCCGCGGCCGCCGTACTCGGTAGGCCACGAGATGCCGGCCCACCCGGCCTCGGCCTTCCTGGCCTCCCAGTCGCGACGGAGGGCGAACGCCTCCTCGCGGTCCAGCGAGGACCAGAAGCCGGGCCGGCTCCACTCTCTCGGGATGTTCGCCTCGAGCCAGCCGCGCAGCTCGCTGCGGAACTGCTCGTCCTCGGCGTTGTAGGACAGATCCACGGTGATCGCTCCTCGAAGGTCGGTGGCGTCAAACTACCGAACGCTGTTCGGTCGGAGCGGACCGGCGCGGCGCGGCTGCTGCCGTAGAGTTTTGTGTGTGACCCCGGGTAACGCCTGAGGGGGTCGTCCATCGAGAGAGGGCAGGCATGACCGACGGCTTCAACGCTGCGCTGACCGAGGACCAGCAGACGCTCGTGAAGTGGCTGCACGAGTTCTCCACCGACGTGATCCGGCCCGCCGCGGCGGAGTGGGACGAGCGCGAGGAGACGCCCTGGCCGATCATCCAGGAGGCGGCGAAGGCCGGCATCTACTCCATGGAGTTCTTCGGGCAGCAGTGGTTCGACCCGACCGGCCTCGGCATCGTGCTCGCGATGGAGGAGCTGTTCTGGGGTGACGCGGGCATCGCGCTGTCCATCGTCGGGACGACGCTCGCCTCTGCCGCGATCCTCGGCAACGGGACGGGCGAGCAGATCGGCGAGTTCATCCCGCAGATGTTCGGCGACGAGAAGGACGTCAAGCTCGGCTGCCTCTGCGTGTCGGAGCCCAACGCCGGCTCCGACGTCTCCTCGCTGAAGACCCGCGCCGAGTACGACGAGGCGAACGACACCTGGATCCTCAACGGCGTCAAGACCTGGGCGACCAACGGCGGGATCGCCGACGGCCACGTCGTCGTCGCCAGCGTCGACCCCTCGCTCGCCGCCCGCGGTCAGGCCTCGTTCTTCGTCCCGGCCGAGTTCAAGGGCAAGGGTCTCGCGCAGGGCCAGAAGTTCAAGAAGCACGGCATCCGCGCCTCGCACACCGCCGAGGTCGTGCTCGACGACCTGCGGCTGCCGGGGAAGTACCTGCTCGGCGGCAAGGACAAGCTCGACGAGCGGATGGCCCGCGTCCGCGAGGGCAAGCGCTCCGGCAGCCAGGCCGCCATGGCGACCTTCGAGGCCTCCCGGCCCGCGGTCGCGGCGCAGGCCGTCGGCGTCGCCCGGGCCGCGTACGACTACTCCCTGGAGTACGCCAAGACACGCGAGCAGTTCAAGCGGCCGATCATCCAGAACCAGGCGATCGCCTTCAAGCTGGCCGACATGAAGACCCGCATCGACGCCGCGCGGCTGCTGACCTGGCGCGCCGCCTGGATGGGCCGCAACCAGATCCCGTTCACGGCGGGCGAGGGCTCGATGTCCAAGGTCTTCGCCGGCGAGACCGCCGTGTGGGTGACCGAGCAGGCGATCCAGATCCTCGGCGGCAACGGCTACACCCGCGAGTACCCCGTGGAGCGGATGCACCGCGATGCGAAGATCTACACGATCTTCGAGGGGACCAGCGAGATCCAGCGGCTCATCATCAGTCGCGCGATCTCGGGCGTGAAGATCGCGTGACCGCGTCGGCACCGGCCGTCGTGGCCCTGTGACCGACCGCTCGCCGCACCCGCCGGTCGCGGTCAACGGTCACCGCGCGTCGTACCGGACCGCCGGCGTCGACGACGGCCGACCGGTGCTGCTGCTGGTGCACGGCCTCGCGGCCGACGCGCAGACCTGGGGCGCTGTCCTCGACGCGCTGGGGGAGTGGGCGTACGTGATCGCCCCCGACCTGCCGGGGCACGGTGACGCCGAGCCCGCCGGCGGCGACTGCTCGATCCCCGGGTACGCCGCGTACCTGCGGGACCTGCTGCGGATGCTCCACGTCGGCCCGGTGACGGTCGTGGGCCACTCGCTCGGTGGCGGCATCGCCATGCAGATGACGTACCTGTTCCCCGACCTCATCGAGCGGCTGATCCTCGTGGACGCCGGCGGCCTCGGGCCCGAGGTCAGCCCCTGGCTGCGGGCGGCGACGCTGCCCGGCGCCGAGCTGGTGATCCCGGTGATCGCCTCGGCGCCGGCGCGGTCGGTCGCGCGATGGGCCGGGCAGGCGATGACGTGGGCCGGCATGCCGCCCCGACCAGGTCTGACCGAGCTCGCCCGCGGGATCGGCATGCTCGGCCGCCCGGTCTCCCGGCAGGCCTTCCTGCGCACGGTCCGCACCTCGCTCGACCTGCGCGGGCAGACCGTCGACGCGCGGGACCGGCTCTACCTCACGGCCCTGCTGCCGACGCTGGTGGTGTGGGGCGCCCGCGACACGATCATCCCGGTGGGGCACGGCGACGCGATGCACGAGGCCGCGCCGGGCAGCGAGCTCGTGGTGCTCGAGCAGTCCGGTCACTTCCCGCACCTCGAGGAGCCGCAGCGGTTCGTCGCGCTGGTGCGCGAGTTCGTCGAGCGCACCGCCCCGGCGCGGATCACCGACGAGGACGTGGCCGCGCTCCTCGCCTGACCGAGCCGGTCAGTCCTCGAGGTCGACCAGCAGCCGGCGCAGCAGACCGGCCAGCTCGCCGCGGTCGGTGCGGCCGAGCGAGCCGAGCAGCCGCTCCTCCGCGGCGACCAGGTCGGCCAGCGCCGCGTCGACCCGGGTACGGCCGGTGGCCGTCAGCGCGACCGACACCCCGCGGCGGTCGTCGGGGTCCGGGCCGCGGGTGACCAGGCCGGCGGCTGCGAGCCGGTCGACGCGGTGGGTCATCGTCGCGGAGGTCACGAGCGTCGCGCGGATCAGCGCACCGGGGGACAGCGCGTACGGCGGACCCTCGCGCCGCAGTGCCGACAGGACGTCGAACTCCCAGGTCTCCAGGTCGTGCGCGGCGAAGGCGGCGCGCCGCTCGCGGTCGGCGAGGACGGCGAGCCGGGAGATGCGCGAGAACACCTGCAGCGGAGCAGGATCGAGGTCGGGCCGCTCGCGGCGCCAGGCCGCGACGAGCGCGTCGACCTCGTCGCGCTCCTCGAGCCTGCGCACCGCCATGCAGTCGAGGGTAGCGCGTCGAGAGACTCGACATCGAGTATCTTGACATCGAGAGACTTTGCGCCAGGATCGAGCGTGACAGGCTTCGAGCAGGACCAGGTCGAGGAGGACCACGATGACCGACAGCTTCTCCGCCAGGCAGCCGCTGACCGTCGGCGACGCGACGTACGACATCTACCGGCTCGACGCCGTGGCCGGCGCCGACCGGCTCCCGTTCAGCCTCAAGGTGCTGCTGGAGAACCTGCTGCGCACCGAGGGCGGCGTGCACGTGAGCGCCGACGACGTGCGCAACCTCGCCGCGTGGGACCCGAAGGCCGAGCCGGCGACGGAGATCGCGTACACGCCGGCCCGCGTCCTCATGCAGGACTTCACCGGCGTGCCGTGCATCGTCGACCTCGCCGCGATGCGCGAGGCGATGAGCGAGCTCGGCGGCGACCCCTCGAAGATCAACCCGCTGTCGCCGGCCGAGCTGGTCATCGACCACTCCGTCATCGCCGACGTCTTCGGCCGGCCCGACGCCTTCGAGATCAACGCGCGGCTCGAGTTCGAGCGCAACCAGGAGCGCTACCAGTTCCTGCGCTGGGGGCAGGGCGCGTTCAGCGACTTCGTCGTGGTCCCGCCGGACACCGGCATCGTCCACCAGGTCAACCTCGAGCGGCTCGCCCGCGTGGTGTTCACACGCGACGGGGTCGCCTACCCGGACACGCTCGTCGGCACCGACTCGCACACCACGATGATCAACGGCCTGGGCGTGCTGGGCTGGGGTGTCGGCGGCATCGAGGCCGAGGCCGCGATGCTCGGCCAGCCGGTGTCGATGCTCATCCCGAAGGTCGTCGGCTTCAAGCTCGTCGGCGAGCTGCCGCCGGGCACGACCGCCACCGACATGGTGCTGACGGTCACCGAGATGCTGCGCCAGCACGGCGTGGTCGGGAAGTTCGTCGAGTTCTACGGCGAGGGCGTCGCCAACGTGCCGCTCGCCAACCGCGCCACCATCGGCAACATGAGCCCCGAGTACGGCTCGACCGCGGCGATCTTCCCCATCGACGCCGAGACCCTGACCTACCTGCGGCTCACCGGCCGGCCGGCCGACCAGATCGCGCTGGTCGAGGCGTACGCCAAGGAGCAGGGCCTGTGGCACACCGGCGAGAGCGAGCCGGACTTCAGCGAGACCCTCGAGCTCGACCTGTCCACGGTCGTGCCCTCGCTCGCCGGCCCGAAGCGGCCGCAGGACCGGGTGCCGCTCGACCAGGCCAAGGCGATGTTCCGCACCGCACTGAACGACTACGCCGCCGCCCCCGAGTCCGCGCTCGACGAGGCCAGCGCCGAGTCGTTCCCCGCGAGCGACCCGGTGGCGGCCGACAACGACGTGGTCCCGCCGGTCGGCGCCGACTCCGGCGACGTGGCCGAGCGGGTCTCGAACCCGGTGACCACGACGCTCGAGACCGGCGAGACCGTGACCCTCGACCACGGCGCGGTCGTCATCGCGGCGATCACCTCGTGCACCAACACCTCCAACCCGTACGTCATGGTCGGCGCCGCGCTGGTCGCGAAGAACGCCGTGGACCGAGGGCTCTCCCGCAAGCCGTGGGTCAAGACCACGCTCGCCCCGGGCTCGAAGGTGGTCACCGGCTACTTCGACCGCGCCGGTCTCACGCCGTACCTGGAGAAGCTCGGGTTCGGTCTCGTCGGGTACGGCTGCACCACCTGCATCGGCAACTCCGGGCCGCTGCCCGAGGCGGTCAGCAAGGCCGTCAACGATGGCGACCTCGCGGTCACCTCGGTGCTGTCGGGCAACCGCAACTTCGAGGGCCGCATCAACCCGGACGTGAAGATGAACTACCTCGCGTCGCCGCCGCTCGTCGTCGCCTACGCGCTGGCCGGGACGATGGACCTGGACATCACGACCGAGCCGCTCGGCACCGGCAGCGACGGCGAGCCGGTCTACCTCCGCGACCTGTGGCCGTCGGAGGCCGAGGTGGCCACGGTGGTCGGCGAGGCGATCAGCGCCGACCAGTTCGAGGACTCCTACGCCGACGTCTTCGCCGGCGACGAGCGGTGGCAGAGCCTCGAGGTCGCGGTCGGCAAGACCTTCGCGTGGGCGGAGGACTCGACCTACGTGCGCCGGCCGCCGTACTTCGACGGCATGCCTGCCGAGCCGGCTGCCATCGAGGACATCAGCGGTGCGCGGGTGCTGGCCCTGCTGGGCGACTCGGTCACCACCGACCACATCAGCCCGGCCGGCTCGATCAAGAAGGACTCGCCCGCCGGCCGGTACCTCACCGAGCACGGCGTCTCGCCGGGGGACTTCAACTCCTACGGCTCACGCCGCGGCAACCACGAGGTCATGATCCGCGGCACCTTCGCCAACATCCGGCTGCGCAACCAGCTGGCGCCCGGCACCGAGGGCGGCGTCACGGTGAAGGACGGCGAGCAGCTGTCGATCTACGACGCGGCCCAGGCCTACGCGGCCGAGGGCACGCCGCTCGTCATCCTCGCCGGCAAGGAGTACGGCAGCGGCAGCTCGCGGGACTGGGCAGCCAAGGGCACCGCGCTGCTCGGTGTGAAGGCGGTCGTCGCGCAGTCGTACGAGCGGATCCACCGCTCGAACCTCATCGGGATGGGCGTGCTGCCGCTGCAGTTCGCCGAGGGCGAGACCGCCGAGTCGCTCGGCCTGACCGGCCAGGAGACGTTCTCCGTCGAGGGTGTCGCGGAGCTGCCGCGGACGCTGACCGTGAAGGCCGATGACAAGACCTTCGACGTGACGCTGCGCATCGACACCCCGGGCGAGAAGGAGTACTACCGCCACGGCGGGATCCTGCCGTACGTCCTGCGCTCACTGGTCTGATGCCGGCCGCGGTCGGACTCGACCACGTCCAGCTGGCGATGCCGGCCGGCGGCGAGGACGACGCCCGGGCGTTCTACGTCGGGATCCTCGGCCTGGTCGAGCGGACCAAGCCGCCGGCCCTGGCTGCCCGCGGTGGCTGCTGGTTCGCGCTGGCGGCCTCGACTGCCGAAGTCGGTCAGGTCCACCTCGGGGTGGAGAGCGGCTTCGGCCCGGCCAAGAAGGCGCACCCAGGGCTCGTCGTCGACGACCTCGATGCGATCGCAGACCTGCTGCGGCGCAGGGGTTTCCGGTTCGAGCCGGACGGCAACATCGCCGGCCGGCGCCGGGGGCACAGCGACGACCCGTTCGGCAACCGCGTCGAGCTGATCCAGGCGTGAGCACCCGCCCGCTCGACCTGCTCGATCTCGCCGTCCGGACGGCACGCGAGGCCGGCGCGATGCTCCGGTCGGGGCGGGAGTCGATGGCCGACGACCTCGACACCAAGAGCTCCCCGACCGACATCGTCACCGAGCTCGACAAGGCCTCGGAGCGGCTCATCACCGAGCGGCTGCTCGCGGCCCGGCCCGACGACGGGCTGCTCGGCGAGGAGGGTGCGTCCCGCGACGGGACCAGCGGCGTGCGGTGGGTGATCGACCCGGTCGACGGCACCGTCAACTTCCTCTACCGGCTGCCGTCCTGGGCCGTGTCGATCGGCTGCGAGATCGACGGTGAGGTCGTCGCCGGCGTCGTCCACGACGTCCCGCGCGACGTGACGTGGACGGCGGTGCTCGGGGGCGGCGCGTTCCGCGACGGCGAGCCGGTGCACGCCTCGACGGCGACGACGCTCGCGCAGACGCTGCTGGCCACCGGCTTCTCGTACGAGTCCGACCGCCGGGCCCGGCAGGGCACGGTCATCGCCGACCTGCTGCCCCGGGTGCGTGACATCCGCCGGCTCGGGTCCGGCGCCCTCGACCTGTGCTCGGCCGCGGCGGGCCACGTCGACGCGTACTTCGAGCAGGGGCTGCACCCGTGGGACCTGGCGGCCGGCGGCCTGATCGCCCGCGAGGCCGGCTGCCGCGTCGAGGGGCTGCACGGCGCCGTGGCGGGCCGGCCGCTGGTGATCGCCGCCCCGCCGG
>CAJCIY010000042.1 GCA_903970495.1 Candidatus Melainabacteria bacterium
GGCGCCGCGGCCCCGCACGGCTTCCACGCCCGCGGCCTGCACGCGACGTCGGTGTGCGGACCGCTCGCGTCCGCCGCCGTGACCGCGCGGCTGCTGGGCCTCGACGCCGCGGTCGCCACCCACGCCATCGGGATCGCGGGGTCGTCGGCCGGCGGCCTGCTCGAGTTCCTGCACACCGGCTCGTCGACCAAGCAGCTGCACCCGGGGTCGGCCGCGGCGTCGGGCATCGTCGCCACCCGGCTCGCGGCGGCCGGCGCGACCGGTCCCGACTCCGTCCTCGAGGGCGGGTACGGGCTGTACGCCGCCCTGTCGGCACGCCCTGCCGACACCGCCTCGATCGTCGCCGGTCTGGGCGAGCGGTGGGAGAGCACCCGGGTCTCCGTGAAGCCTTATCCCGCGTGCCAGCTCGTGCACGCCGCGCTCGACGCGGTCGCCGCCCTCGGGCTGGCCGCCGCCGACGTACGCCGGGTGGTCGTCGACGTGCACCCCGACGCGATGGGCATCGTGTGCGAGCCGCGGGCGGCCAAGATCACGCCGCGGTCGGCGTACGAGGCCAAGTTCAGCCTGCCGTGGAGCATCGCCGCGCTGCTCGTCGACGGCTCGGTCGGCATCGACACCTACGCGCCGGAGAGCGTGCGGCGCCCGGAGGTCGCCGAGCTGGCGGGCCGGGTCGAGGTCCGCTGCGCGCCGGCCGAGTGCGCCGCGGCCGACGCTCCCGGCCGCGTCGTCGTCGTGACGACCGACGGCCAGGAGCGGGTCGCCTCGGTCCCGGCCAGCGCCGGCGGGCCGGCCCGGCCACTGGACGACGACGCCCTGCGGGCGAAGCTCGCGCACAACGTGGGCGATCCGGAACGGGCGGACGCGCTGGCCGCGATGGTCTTCGACCTCGAGGCGCTGCCCGGCCTCGAGCCACTGCTCGACCTCGCCGCCGGGGCCGGCGCGTGACGCCCGGTCTCGGCGAGCGCGCGGCCCGCCGCTACGCCGCCATCGCCGAGGACCTCGCCGCGTCGGGGCACACCGTCGACGACCTGGCCGGTCTCACCGAGTACGTGCACGTGGACCACCTCGGCGAGGTCGGAGAGGTCGCCGAGGCGCGGCGTACGGCCTTCGGCGCGGCCGAGCCGGCCGTGGTGACCGTCGTCGTCGACCACCTCTTCCCCCCGGACGTCGGGTTCCGCGTCGACGTGACGTCGGTCCGGTCCGGCCCCGACGGCGTCGTGCGGCTGCCGCTGGTGCTCCCCCTCGACGGCGGCGGTCAGGTGGTCGCGCCCGGCGACTTCCGCGGGCAGTACACCTACTGCCTCGAGCGGGCCGGCGCGCTGCTCGAGTCGCTCGGCCTGACGCTTGCCCACCTCGTCCAGACCATCGACTTCTCGACGCCGGCGACCCGCGAGGTCTACCCGAGGTGCGGCCGGCCGCGCCGCGAGCTGCTCGGACCCGTCTATCCCGGCGCGGCCGGGATCCTCGTGACCGCGCTGCCCCACCCCGACGCGCTGGTCGGCTTCGAGCTCGTCGCCAGCCGGCACCTCCCGACGGCGGTGAACCCGGGCTGGGCCCGCTACGAGACGCTCACCTACAACCCGGCGGTACGCGCCGGCGACGGGCTGTTCGGGTCGGGGTTCGCCGCCCTCGACCCGGTGACGCAGCAGGCGGTCCACGCCGACGACGCCGGCGCGCAGACCGCGTACACCTATGGCTCGATCCTGGCCGTGCTGCAGGCCGCGGGCGCCGGACCCGCCGACCTGAGCAGGGTGACCGAGTACGTCACCCCGAGCGGGGTGCCGCAGCTCGGGCAGATCGCCGCTGCCCGGCGGGCAGCCCTCGGCGACCTCGCCGCGCCGGTCGCCACCGTCGGCTGCGCGACCCTGCTGCGTCCGGAGTTCGCGCTCGAGGTCATCCCGACCGCGGTGCTGCCGGCGGGCGGGCCGTGACGACGCTGCCCGCCGCCGCCCTCCGCGCGCGCATCGGGGAGACCGCCGTCTACACCGCTCCGGAACCGGTGGGCACCGCGGCGAGCCGCTACTTCGCGCTGGCCATCGGGGAGCGCAACCCGCTCTACACCGGCGTGGTCGACGGGGTCGGGCCGATCGTCGCGCCGACGCTGCTGTTCGAGACCAACCAGTACGCCGACGTCGCGACCGACGAGTTCGGCTACGCCGGTCACTCCTGGCACCTCGAGACCGACGGCGCGCGACTCGTCCGGGGCGGGCACCGCTACCGCTGGCACCGCGACGTGCGGCCGGGCGACGTCGTCACGGCCACGTGGACGCTCGCCGACGTCGCCGAGCGCACCACCCGCACCGGCGCGGCGATGCTCGTGGTCACGAGCGAGTGCCGCTTCACGGACGCCGCCGGGGAACCGATCTGCGAGCAGACCGAGGACCTGATCCTGGTGGCCCTGTCATGACCGACCCAGCCGACAAGATCGCGCCGCTGGAGCGGCGGATCGACCTGATGGACATGGTGGCGTACGCCGGTGCGACCTGGGACTGGCACCGCATGCACTACGACCCCGCGTTCCTGGCCGAGCGCCGGCTGCCCGCCGCCGTCGTCGACGGCCAGGTGTTCGGGGCGCTGGTCGCCGAGCAGCTGCAGGCCTGGGCCGGCCCGCAGTGGCGGCTGCAGGCGCTCGACTTCCGGTTCGCCAACCTCGTGTACGCGGGCGACACCGTGCGCTGCACCCTGACCGTCACCGCGCGCGACGACGCGCGCATCGCCGTCGCCGGCGGGGTCGACGTCGTCGACGACGGCCGCGCCGCGGTGTCCAACGTCACCGCCGAGCTGGTTCGCCGATGAGCGCTTGCGCGAAGAGCACGGTGCACCGATGAGCGCTTGCGCGAAGAGCAGAGTGCCGATGAGCGCTTGCGCGAAGAGCAGAGTGCCGATGAGCGCTTGCGCGAAGAGCAGGGTGCACCGATGAGCGGGGTCGCGATCGTCGGTGCGGCCGAGTGCGACCTCGGGGTCACCGGCGCGACCACGCTGACCTTGCAGACGCAGGCGGTGACGCGCGCGCTGGCCGACGCGGGTCTGGGCCTCGCGGACGTCGACGGCCTGGCCACCACCGGCGTCGGCCGCTTCTCGGTCACGCAGCTCGCCGAGCACCTGCGGCTCGGCCTGTCGTGGAGCGACTCGAGCGCTGCCGGCGGCTCGGTGTCGGAGATGTACGTCGCCCGCGCGGCCCAGGCGATCGAGGCGGGCCAGTGCCACACCGCCGTCGTCTCGTTCGCCAGCAACCAGCGGT
>CAJCIY010000043.1 GCA_903970495.1 Candidatus Melainabacteria bacterium
CAAGGCGGGCCAGGCCCTCCCGCCGGTCGGCGCGCGCACGGGCGGCCGTGGCGACCGCGCGGTCGTGGCCGGCGAGCCGGTCCTCGGCCTGCTGCCGGGTGTCCTCGGCGGCGGCGAGCCGGCTGCGGTCGGCGGCCAGCGCCGTCGCGGTGGTCGCCTCCTGGCCGCGTACGCCGGCAGCCTCCGCCGCGGTCTCCTCGGGATCGCGCCCGGTCCGGGCCTCGACCGGGCCCGCGAGGTTCGCGGCGCGCTCGGCCGCGAGCGCCCGCAGGCCGCGAAGCCGCTCGGCGACGCCGGACAGCCGCAGGTGCAGGTCCTGCGCGCGGGCCAGCTGCGGGGCTGCCTCGGCGACCGCGCGTTCGACGTCGGCCTCGTGTCGGCGCGCGCCGGCCAGCGCGGTCTCGAGCTCGGCGCGGCGGCCCGCGGCGGCCTGCTCGTCGGCCTGGTCCGTGGCCCGCGTACGCCGGAGGGTCACGAGGTCGTCGGCGAGCAGCCGGAGCCGGGCGTCGCGGAGAGCGGCCTGGATGGCGCCGGCGCGGCGGGCGATCTCGGCCTGCCGGCCGAGCGGGCCGAGCTGCCGCCGGAGCTCGGCGGTCAGGTCGGTGAGCCGGGCGAGGTTGGCCGCGGTCGCCTCGACCTTGCGGAGCGCCTTCTCCTTGCGCTTGCGGTGCTTGAGGACTCCGGCGGCCTCCTCGATGAACGCGCGGCGCTCCTCGGGGCGGGCCTGCAGCACGGCGTCGAGCTGGCCCTGACCGACGATCACGTGCAGCTCGCGGCCGATGCCCGAGTCGCTCATCAGCTCCTGCACGTCGAGCAGCCGGCACGGCGTGCCGTTGATGGCGTACTCGCTCTCGCCGGAGCGGTACAGCAGCCGGCTGACGCCGACCTCGGCGTACTCGACCGGCAGTGCGCCGTCGGAGTTGTCGATGGTGAGCGTGACCTCGGCGCGGCCGAGCGCGGGGCGGGCCGGGGTGCCCGCGAAGATCACGTCGCTCATCTGGCCGCCGCGGAGGGCCTTGGCGCCCTGCTCGCCGAGGACCCAGGCGATGGCGTCGACGACGTTGGACTTGCCGGAGCCGTTGGGGCCTACGACGGCCGTCATGCCGGGCTCGAACCGGAAGGTCGTCGAGCCGGCGAAGGACTTGAAGCCCTTCACGGTCAGGGTCTTGAGGTGCACGGAACTCCGGGCGTCTCTCCGTCAGCGGGCAGCGGTGCGGGGAAGCGGACCGAGACTAGCGCCGGACGTGCGGAGGCCGGCGCCGCTCCGGCGCCGTTCTCGACGGCAGATCAGGTGTACGCGGGCTCCGGCAGCGTCACCGGCGTGTCGCCCGCGACGCCGTACGTCTCGGTGTCGGTGCCGTCGACGACCTCGAGGGCGGCAGCGAGCACCGCGTTCTCGGTCCGGGTGCGCTCGAGCTCGTTCTCCAGGTCGCGGACGCGGGTGCGCAGCGAGCGGAGCTCGGCGACGAGGCGGGGGTCATAGGTGCTGGCGGTGAAGCCGAGCAGTGCCTTGGCCATGAGAGTGGTCCTCCACGATGAGAGACCGCCCGGGGGCGCGCCCCGCGACCGGGTTGCAGCCGCGTTGCGAAAGGTCCGAGCAGGGAAGTGACGGGGTTCCCCGTCGGTATCAGAGTCCCACGCCTGTCACGAGCGGGTCAAGGATGCGTCACCGTTCGCAGAAACCTGTCAGGCCGCCGCGCGCCGGCCCGTACCGGTGGACGACGCCGGCCGGTCTGCCCGGTCCGGTCGCCAGGCAGGCGAGCAGCTCCGCGAGCCGGTCGGGCGGACCCTCGGCGACGACCTCGACCCGCCCGTCGTCGAGGTTGGTCGCGGTGCCCACGAGGCCGAGCTCCAGGGCGCGGGCCCGGGTCCACCAGCGGAACCCGACCCCCTGCACCTCGCCGCGCACCCAGGCGGTGAGCCGCTCGTCAGCCGTCGTCACCAGCGGCCCCGGCGCGGCCGCGGCTGGCAGCGCGGACAGCTGTACGACGACCGGTTGGTGAAGGCGTCGCGGCGTATCGGCGTCCCGCACCGGGGGCACGGCTCGCCGGCCCGGCCGTAGACCGCGAGCTCCCGCTCGAACAGCCCGCTGACGCCCTCGGTCGAGACGTACAGGGCGTCGAAGCTGGTGCCGCCCGCGGCGAGGGACTCGACGAGCACGGCGCGTACGGCCTCGAGCAGCCGCGCGACCTCGGGACGGGTGAGCGTCTCGGTCGGCCGGGCGTAGTGGAGCCTCGCCCGCCACAGCGACTCGTCGGCGTAGATGTTGCCCACGCCGCTGACCAGCGTCTGGTCGAGCAGCGCCCGCTTCACGCCCGTACGACGGCGGCGGAGCGCCGCGGCGAAGCCGGCGTCGTCGAACCGCGGGTCGAGCGGGTCGCGGGCGATGTGGGCGACCGCGGCCGGCACGTGCCCGTCGCCGTCGTCCGGGACGAGCGGCTCGAGGGCCAGCCCGCCGAAGGTCCGCTGGTCGACGAAGCGGAGCTCACGGCCACCCCGGTGCTGGTCGGCGAAGCGCAGGCGTACCCGCAGGTGGGTCTCGTCGGGCTTGTCGGCCGGGACCACGAGCAGCTGGCCGCTCATCCCGAGGTGGGCCAGGAGCGCCTCGTCGTCGCCGTCGAGCGGCAGCCAGAGGAACTTGCCGCGTCGCGAGGCGGCGAGCACCGTCCGGCCGACCAGCCGCCCGGCGAGGTCGGCACCGCCGGCGAGGTGTCGCCGGACCGCCCGGGGGTGGCCGACCTCGACGGCGGCGATGCGCCGGCCGGCGACGCCTCGGGCTAGGCCCTGCCGGACGACCTCGACCTCGGGGAGCTCGGGCACCCGTCAGCCGCTGGCGGGGTGCTCGCCGGACGGGTCGAGGTCGGTCAGCCGGTGCCAGGCCTGGTCGGCTGCCCGCTGCTCGGCCTCCTTCTTGCTCGGCCCGCTGCCGGTGCCGTGCTCCGCGCCGTCGAGCAGCACCGAGGCGTGGAAGGTCTTCGCGTGGTCGGGACCGCTCTCGGTCACGACGTATTCGGGCGGACCGAGGCCGCGGGCGGAGGACAGCTCCTGGACCGAGGTCTTCCAGTCGAGCCCGGCGCCGAGATCCGCGGCGACCTCGAGCAGCGGGTCGAACAGGCGGTGCACCAGCGGCGCCGCCAGGGCCAGGCCGCCGGTCAGCCAGGTCGCACCGATAAGTGCCTCGACCGTGTCGGCCAGGATGCTCGCCTTGTCTCGGCCGCCGGTGGTCTCCTCGCCGCGACCGAGTCGCAGGTACGCGCCGAGCTCGAGGGTCCGGGCCACGCCCGCGAGCGCCCGCATGTTGACGACGGAGGCGCGCATCTTGGCCAGCTGCCCCTCGGCCAGCCCCGGATGGCGGCGGTAGATCTCGTCGGTGATGACGACCCCGAGCACGGAGTCGCCGAGGAACTCGAGCCGCTCGTTGGTCGGCAGCCCGCCGTTCTCGTAGGCGTACGAGCGGTGGGTGAGCGCCAGCTCCAGCAGGTCGTCCGCGAGCGGCACCTCGAGCTGCGCGCGCAGGGCGGCCTGCTCCCGGTGCGGCGGATCCTCGCCTACGTCCTGCGCCATGACCTGTTCCCCCCGGACGTCCTGCGGCCTACGACCGAGGCCGGCCGACACCGTGCTGCTCTCTCGCTGGCCCATCCGACCCGCCGAGCTGGGCTCGTACGTTGGCCGCGAACCCCGCGACGTCCGGCCAGCCGGCGACGGTGTCGTCGTCGACGCGGACGACGAGCCCGGCCTCGCGCAGAGCGGCCTCGGTCTGCAGCACGATCTCGACCAGGTCGACGCTGTCGGCGCCGCGCAGGTCGTAGTGCGGCCCGACCGCACCGGCGGGCTCCTCGTAGACGGCGCCCACCGCGCGGGCGACGGCGGCGAGCACCGCGGCGGCCAGGTCCTGGTCGGCGACGGCCGACTCAGACAGCGATGACCTGACGCTTGTTGTAGGTGCCACAGGTCGGGCAGGCGGTGTGCTGCAGCTTGGGCTGGCGACAGCGGTCGCAGGTGGAGACCGCCGGGGCGGTCGTCTTCCACTGGCTGCGGCGGGCGTGGGTGTTGGCGCGCGACATGCGCCTCTTCGGGACGGCCATCGGTTCCTCAGTCCTCTCCAACCAGGCCGCGCAGGACACCCCAGCGCGGGTCGTGCTCGTCGTGGGTGTGCTCGGGTCCGACCTCGTCGAGGTGCTCACCGCACCGGGAGCACAGTCCGGCGCAGTCGGGACGGCACAGCGGGCTCGCCGGCAGGGCCAGCACGACCGCGTCGCGGATCGACTGCTCGAGGTCGAGCAGGTCGCCGTCGAGGTGGCGGACCTCCTCGTCGTTCTGCTCGCCGGAGGTCCGGGCGTAGCGGTCGGCCTGCTCGGGGTAGCTGAACAGCTCGACGATGTCGACCGACAGCGTGCCGCCGACCTCGTCGAGGCACCGGGCGCACTCGCCGGTCGTGGCCGCGGTGACCACGACGGTCGCGAGCACGCCGTCGAGGACGGTCTCGAGGCGCAGGTCCAGCTGCAGCTCGGCGGACTCGGGCACGCGGACGAGGTCGCGGCCCAGCCCGGCCGGCGCGGGCAGCCGCAGCGTGCCCTCCCACATCGTCCCCGGCCTGCGTCCGAGCGCGCGCGTGTCCAGCGCGTACGGCCGACGGCGGTCGGGCGCGTACACGTCGAGGTGGCGGGTCATCACAGGGTTCATCAGGGGTTCGCATGCAGGAGGGAGGAGCACAGGTCGAAGCGGGCCGCCCGGAGGGTGGCCGAGAGGAGTCTAGCCGAGGGCGGCGGTCAGGCCTCGTCCGCGAGATCGGCGTCCCCGCGCAGCTCCGGCCCGCTCAGCTCCTGCCCCTCACCGCGGCCCTGCAGCTTGGAGCGGCCGCGCTCCACCGCCGTCAGCGTCTTCTGCAGGACGATCTCGAAGTTCGCGAGCTTCCCGTCGACGTAGTCCTCGACCTCGGTCCGCATCAGCTCGGCCGACTCCGTCGCGTCGGCGAGCATCGCGTCGGCCTGCCGGCGCGCCTCCTGCGCGACCTCGCTGCGGCTGATGAGCCGGGTCCGCTCCTCGCGGGCCCGGGCGAGGATCACCTCGGCCTCGGCCTCGCCGGCGGACACGACCGACTGCCGGTCGGACAGGACGGTGCTCGCCGCCGCGAGCTCGCTGGGCAGCAGCTGGCGCACCTCGTCGATCGCGGCGAGCAGCTCACCGCGCGG
>CAJCIY010000044.1 GCA_903970495.1 Candidatus Melainabacteria bacterium
CCCAGAGCGGGCCGTGCCCGTGCCGCACCATCCGGCCGGTGCCCCGCATGTACTCGTCGATGTCGCGCATCTCGAACGACACGTGGTTCATGCCCGGCGACGGCGCATGCGCGATCGCGAGGCTGTGATGGTCGTCGGAGCAGCGCAGGAAGCACATCCGGTCCTCGAGCCAGTCCGACAGCCGGAGCCCGAAGTGCCTCTCGTAGAAGGCCTTCAGCGCCGGTACGTCCGGGCTGTTGATGACGATGTGGCTGAGCTTGCGGGGGACCGACTCGCCGGGCTCGATGAGCCGGAACGGCTTGGCGGCGACGTCGGAGGAGACCTCGACCTGCCGGCCCTCGGGGTCGAAGAACCGGAAGCCGTACCCGCCGCCGGGACCGGTGACCGGGCCGGGCTCGCTGACGAGGCGTACCCCCGCCGCGGCGAGGCCCTGCGCCAGGCCGTCCACGGCCACGGCGTCGACCGCACCGAATGCGATGTGGTCGGTGCGCCGCTCGGCAGCCTGCCGGATCCGCAGGATGTACGGCTCGGGCGAGCCGACGGCGCCGAGGTAGACGACGTCCTCGTCCGAACCGACGCGGTAGAGACCCCAGATGCCCTCGTAGAACGCGACCGTCCCGGCGAGGTCGGTGGTGGTGAGTGCCGCGTGCCGGACATGGCTGATCGGCGAGCGCGCCGCCGTCTCCGACGCGAGCGGCCCGGCTGCACCCACCGGCGGTGGCAGCGGTGGCTCGGGGCGGCGCGGCGGCGGCTCCGGGAGCGAGCCGGCGGCGGTCGGCGGGCTGTCGACGGCGGTCATGCGGGCTGGTTCAGCGCAGCGTCGACGCCCGCGCTCTGCGCCGGCAGGTGCTCGCGCATCGCCGCGAACGCGGCGGCGCGGTTGTCGTCGTCGATCGCCATCTCGGTCGCGAGGATCCCGTGCGAGACGTCCTGCACCAGGCGTACGCGCGGATAGCGGCGTGCCTCGAAGGCGCGGAGACGTTCGTCAAGCGAGCCGGGCCCGTCGAGGCACTCGGCGAGGACGACCGCGTCCTCGAGCGCCATGCCGGCGCCCTGGGTCATGTGCGGGGCGCACGCGTGTGCGGCGTCGCCGAGGATGCCGACCCGGCCGCGGAACCAGGGCAGCGGCAGCAGCACGTCGGAGATCGGGCTGTAGACGTAGTCGTCGTCGTCCCGCAGCCCGTCGCGCACCGCACCGGGCAGACCGCCGAAGCCGGCCATCCGCGCGCGCAGGGTCGCGGCCATCGTCGCCTTCGGGTGCTTCACGCCCTCGGGGTCGGGGGTGACCACGAACATGTACATGGTCCGCTGGCTCAGCGGGATGAAGCCCACCTTGCAGCCGACGCCCTGGTAGACCCGGACGCCGGTCACCTCGTCCGGCCGGGGGAGCGTGACCCGCCACACGCCGAAGCCGGAGTAGACCGCGTCGGCCTCGTTCCCGACGAGGCGGCGCCGGGTCGCCGAGGAGATGCCGTCGAACGCGGCGACCAGGTCGTAGCGCTCGCGGCGGCCGTCGCTCAGGGTGACGTCGACGCCCTCGCCGTCGTCGGCCACGTCCTCGACGACCGTGCCGTAGGCGACCTTGACGTCGCGGGACTCGGCCGCGGCACCGAGGATCCGGTGCAGCTCGCCCCGGGAGAGCGCGGTGTTCGCCGGGACGTCGCCGCCCAGCCCGGACGGCACGTGCACGACGTGCTCCCCGAGGTGGTCGTAGAAGTCGGAGTGGTCGTAGGAGAACCCGGCCGCCTGGATCTGGTCCAGGACGCCGATGGAGCGCAGCGCCCGCAGGCTGTTCGCGGGTTGGTTGATCCCTACGCCGTACACGGACATCGTCGGCTTGATCTCGACGACGTCGACGTCGTGGCCGCGGTCGCGCAGCGCGCTCGCCGCCGCCAGGCCGCCGATGCCGGCACCCACCACCAGGACGTGCATCTCCGCCTCCGCTCCACCGGCGCCGCCTGCAGGTGCGACCCGTGACTCCGAGGCTAGGCGCGTCGCGGCGCCGGCGACAGCGGTGTTACGGGATGCCGATCATCGACGGCATCGATGACGCCTGGCACACTCGTCGGATGGACCCCTCCGCAGCGCTGCGGCGTCTCGACCTCAACATCGTGGTGCCGCTCAACGCCCTGCTCACCGAACGGCACGTCACGCGGGCGGCGGAGTCGGTGGGCATCGGGCAGTCCGCCATGAGCGCCGCGCTGGCCCGGCTCCGCCGTACCTTCGACGACCCGCTGCTGGTCCGCAACGGCCGGGTGCACGAGCTGACGCCCATGGGGCAGTGCCTGGTCGAGCCCGTCCGGGCCGTGCTGGCCGGGTTCGAGCAGATGATCGTCGCCCGGCCGCACTTCGACCCGGCGACCGATGCGCGGACCTTCACCGTCGTCGCGAGCGACTACGTGACGCTGACCCTGTTGCGGCCCCTGCTCGAGCGGCTCTACGAAGAGGCACCCCGCGTCGCGGTCAACGTCATCCCCGTCGACGCGTCGACCGACACCCTGCTCGAGCGGTCGCAGGCCGACCTCGTGATCATGCCGACCGCGGTGGCATCCCCGTCGTTGCTGACGTTTCCGCACCAGACCCTGTACGAGGACCGCTACGTCGCGGCGGTCTGGAACCAGCACCGCGAGGTCGGCGACGAGCTCACGGTCGAGCAGCTCTCGGAGCTGCGCTACGTCCGCTACAACGCGACCCACGGGGGTGCAGCGTTCGTCGACATCCAGCTCGCGCAGCTGGGGATCGCGCCGAACGTCGCG
Organism: Candidatus Melainabacteria bacterium; assembly: GCA_903970495.1. Lineage (GTDB taxonomy): Bacteria > Actinomycetota > Actinomycetes > Mycobacteriales > CAJCIY01 > CAJCIY01. Next base: position 2,757 of record CAJCIY010000044.1, read on the forward strand.
CTCTCGACGCTGAGCTTCACGCTGGTCCCGTCGCTGCTGCCCGGCACGTCCCTGTTCGCCTTCGTGCACGAGCGCCTCGTACGCAGCTCCGCGAACCGCCGCGACCTCAAGGTGCTGGAGCCGCCGGTGCCGCTGCTGCCCATCGTCGAGACGATGTTCTGGCACCCGGTGCTGCACGACGACCCGGCCCACCACTGGCTCCGGGAGTGCGTCCGGACCCTCGCCGCCAACGTCTGAGCAGAGGCGGGTGCCATCGACGCTGTCGATGAAGTCAACCATCGACCCGGCGTTCCCCGCGGTCGCCGCACGGCCTAGCATCGGCGGGCTTGCAGCGACGACGACGGAGGGCCAGCCATGCCAGGTGCAGCGCAGCACTACGCGGTGGCCCGCTACCGCGACACCGACGGGGCGAGCTTCGGCGCGGTCGTCCTCGGCGACGAGGTCGTCGCCCTGGCCGACCTGGGGATCGGCGCGACCGACGTCGGTGACCTGCTCGCGGACTGGGCGGGCGGCATCGCCCGGCTGGAGAAGTCGCTCGAGGCCATGGCCGGCTCGAGCGCCTGGGCCGCGGCCGTCCGGCCGGCCGGCGGGCTGAGGCCGCTGCCGCCGGTGGTCCCGGGCCAGATCTTCCAGAGCGGCGCCAACTACAAGACGCACGTCGTCCAGCTGATGGTCGCCGCGGCGGTCGAGCGGGGCGAGGACCGCGCCGCTGCCGAGCGCGAGGCGACCGAGCTGATGACCCGCCGCGCGACGTCCGGCACCCCGTACGTGTTCCTCGGGCTGCCGTCGTCGATGTGCGGCGCGACCGACGACGTCGTCCTGCCGCCGACGGGGCAGCAGCACGACTGGGAGCTCGAGCTCGGCGTCGTCATCGGCCGCGAGGCGTACCGGGTCGATCGCGCGCAGGCGATGGACCACGTCGGCGGGTACGTCATGGTCAACGACCTCACGACGCGCGACCGGGTGTTCCGGCCGGACATGCCCGGCCTCGGCACCGACTGGCTCGCGGGGAAGAACGCGCCGACGTTCCTGCCGACCGGGCCGTGGCTGACGCCGGCGCACCTGCTGCCCGACGTCACCGACCTGCGGGTCACGCTGGCGCTCAACGGCGAGACGATGCAGGACGAGAGCACCGCCGACATGATCTTCGACGTCCCCCGGCTGATCGAGCACGTCTCGGCGATCACGCCGCTGCGCCCCGGCGACCTGCTCCTCACCGGGTCGCCCGCCGGCAACGGCGCCCACTACGGCCGGTTCCTGCGCGACGGCGACGTGATGACGGCGACGATCACCGGCCTCGGCAGGCAGCAGAACCGCTGCGTGTCGGCGTGACGCCGACCGTCGACGTCCACTGCCACGTCGACGTCCCGGCCATCGCGGAGCTCACCGCCGGGCAGCCCGGACTGCTGGCCGACCAGGCCACGCAGCTGGCGACGTTCGGGCCGGCGTCGACCGCCCGCAACATCGAGCTCGTCCGCGGCGACTACCGGCCGCTGCTCGACGACCTCGACGTGCGGTTCGCACGCATGGACGACGGCGGCGTCGAGGTTCAGGCGATCAGCGTCGTGCCGACGTTGTACAGCTACTGGGCGGACGCGTCGCTCGCCGCGGAGATCGTGGATGCCGCCAACGAGCACATCGCGGCGCTCGTCGAGCAGGGCCGCGGCCGGCTGGTCGGGCTGGCGGCCGTCTCGCTGCAGCACCCCGAGGCCGCCGCGGGGCAGCTTCGTCACGCGACGCTGCGGCAAGGCATGCGCGGCGTCGAGATCTCCACCAGCGTCGAGGGGCGCGACCTGTCCGACCGGGCGCTCGACCCGTTCTGGGCCGCGGCCGAGGAGCTCGGCTCGTTCGTCTTCATCCACCCGTGGGGGTGCAGCCTCGGCTCCCGGCTCGACACCGCCTACCTCGGCAACATCGTGGGTCAGCCGACGGAGACGACGCTCGCGCTGCACCACCTGGTCTTCGGCGGCGTGCTTGACCGCTTCCCGGGGCTGACCGTCTGCGCGGCGCACGGCGGCGGCTACTTCCCGCACTACCTGGGCCGCGCCGACCACGCGTACGAGGTCCGGCCGGAGAGCCGCACCATGGCGAGGCGGCCGAGCGAGTACCTCCGGCAGCTGTACGTCGACTCGCTCGTGTACACCACCGACGGGCTGGCGCGGCTGGTCGCGGCGATCGGTCCGGACCGGGTGCTGCTCGGCACCGACTACCCGTTCGACATGGGCGTGCCCGACCCGATCCGCCGGCTGGCCGGCATCGGGCTGTCGGAGGCCGAGACGGCGGCGATCGCGGGCGGGACCGCCGCCGCGCTGCTGTCGCTGGGCTGAGCGGCTAGCCGACCGCAGCCGCGGTGCGGACCTCGAGCTGCGCGAGCAGGTCGTCGACGATCTCGGCCAGCTCGGAGATCTGCGTCGCGGCGCCGAAGACGTAGAAGTCCGGGCGGGTCACGAGGGCGACGTGGCCGGCGGCCGCGAGCTCCGGCAGGTAGTGGCCACCGGAGTCGGTCACGACCTGCCAGGGTGCGCTCGCCGTGGCGGCGGTGCCCGGCGCGGCGAGCAGCACGAGCCGCGTCCCGATGCGTTCGAGCGCTGCCACCTGGTCGGCCGACAGCAGCGACGCCGGGTCGGTGGCCGCGTCGGCCGCGACGGCGACCACGAACCCGGTGCCGACCACCTGGTCGAAGCGGCCGGTCGTCCCGTCGGCGGTCGTGACACGACCCTGCGAGCCGAGCTGCCCGACCGGCGGCACGAGGACGTCGTCGGGACCGCCGTGCAGGAGGCCCGGGCCGAGGATCTCCGGCGGGAGGGGTGGCAGCGCGAGGTCGGGCCGGCCTCCTGACTTCAGCATCACCGCGTCGCGGGCCGCGGCCTGCTCGGGGTCGGCGATGCAGATGACGTTGCCGAGCTCGACCGACAGCCCGATCGCGTGCTGGATGTGCGCCGAGCGCTCGGAGGTGTAGGTGTCGAGCAGCGTGTCGGGCGCGAGCCCCTTGGCCACCAGCGCGAGCTTCCACGAGAGGTTCAGCGCGTCCCGGATCCCCGAGCACATGCCCTGGCCCGCGAACGGCGGCATCAGGTGCGCGGCGTCGCCGGCGATCAGCAGCCGGCCGCTCCGCCAGCGGTCGGCCCAGCGGGCCTGGAAGGTGTAGACGGTGTGCCGCTCGAGCGTCGCGTTCTCGGGCGTGAGGTCCCAGCGCCGGAGCAGCCGCCAGGCGGTCGCCTCGGTGTTGAGCTCCTCGACCGTCTCGGTCGGCAGCCGCATGAACTCCCACCGGCGGCGGCCGGGACCGCCGGACACCACGGTCGTCGGCCGGGTCGGGTCGCAGATCTGCAGGTTGTACGGCGAGAACGTCCGCTGCTCGTGCGGGACGACGTCGAGGATCAGCCAGTCGTAGAAGAAGCCGAGGTCGTGCAGCGAGGCGCCCATCTGCTCGCGGACGAAGCTGTTGGCGCCGTCGCAGCCGACCAGCCAGCGGGCCGACAGCTCGTGCTCGCCGTCGGCGTCGCGCACCGTCGCCGTGACGTGGTCACCGTGGTCGGCGATCCCGACGACCTGCGTACCGCGCTGGACCGTCACCGACGGGAAGGACTGCGCCCGCCGGTCGAGCACCGCCTCGAGCGCGGGCTGCGCGAACATGTTCGCGGCCGCCCAGCCGCTGCGGCCGCCTGCGGACCAGTCGAAGTGGACGAGCGTCTCGCCGGCCGCGTTCTGCCAGTCGTAGTCGCCCGAGACCTCGCTGACGGCGGCGGCCTCGTCCCCGACGCCCGCGGCGGCGAAGATCCGCGCGATCTCGTCGTCGTAGTGCACCGCCCGGGGACGCGGGTACGCCTCGGCCCAGCGCTCGACGACGCGCACCTGCAGGCCCTGCTGGGCGAGCAGGATCGCCAGGGTCTGGCCCACCGGGCCGTACCCGACGACCAGGACGTCGTCCACGTCGCTGTGGCGGTCGGTCATGCGCTGTGCGCCCCGGTCATGAGCGCGGCCAGGTCGTCGGGCGCCAGGAACGACGGCGGCGGCGGCGGACCCCAGTTGTAGAGACCCTTCATGCCCGACCAGGTCTGCGGCTTCCAGAGGGCGTCGTCGACGATGCAGTCGAGGTCGGAGTAGTACTCCGAGAAGTTGCCGGCCGGGTCACGCAGGTACCAGAAGAAGTTCGAGCCGACGTGGTGGCGGCCCAGCCCCCACACGTGACGGCTCGGGTCCTTCTCGAGCATCGCAGTCGCACCGCGGCCGACCTCGTCGACGTCCTCGACCTGCCACGAGCTGTGGTGCAGGAACGCGAGCGGCGCCTGCTGCACCAGGACGTTGTGGTGGTCGGTCGAGCAGCGCAGGAACGCGGCCAGGCCGGGGACGGTGTCGCTGACCTTGAAGCCGAAGCCCTCGGTCAGGAACCGCTGCGACTGCTCCTGGTCGGTCGAGCCGAGCACGACGTGGCCGAGCCGGCGGGGGCGTACCCGGCCGGTCCGCTCGACGCCCGGGGCGCGGTTGTTCACCCGCCCGAGATGACCCGGCCCGTTGTACGCCGGCGGGGCGATGTCCGGCTGGACCAGTCGCGGCGCGACGGCCGCGGTGACGGTGACCTCGGTGCCGGGGTCGTACGCGGTGACGCTGTCGGCCGTCCGCTGCGCGGGGAGGTCGAGGGCGGCGAGGTTCGAGGCGATGCGGTCGATGTCGTCGCGGTCGTCGGCGCCGATGTGCAGCTCGAGCAGCCGCCGTCGGGCGCTGGTGGTCAGCACCAGCTGTTCGCCGCCGTCGACCGTCGCGAGCCGGCGCGCGTCGCCGGGCGTACCTGCCGGGGTGAGGCCGAAGTCCTCGTAGTAGTCCGCGGTCTGCTCGACGTTCGGGACGCCGACGACGATCTTGGTGAGGCGCTGCAGGGCCATCGGTTGCTCCTCTAGGCCGCGGGGTGGTTGGGGCCGGCGACGAAGGTCTGGCGGATGTGCCCGAGCCCCTCGATCTCGCTGGTGAGCACGCCGTCGACCGGCAGGAAGCGTGGCGGCTTGCGGGCCCCGCCGACGCCCGACGGGGTGCCGGTGAAGATGATGTCGCCCGGCAGCAGCGGGCACACCGCCGACAGCCGGGCGATCAGCTCGGGCACCTTGAAGATCAGCTGCGAGGTGCGGCCGGACTGCAGCACCTCGTCGCCGAGCCGGCAGCTGAGCGCGAGGTCCTCGTAGTGGGGGACCGCGTCGAGGGTGACCAGGGCCGGCCCGATGGGCGCGAACCCGACGAACGACTTCCCGAGCGAGAACTGCGGTGCGGGCCCGGCGAGCTGCACGACGCGTTCGGAGAGGTCCTGCCCGATGGTGAGACCGGCGACGTGGCTCCAGGCGTCGGCCTCGGCGACGAACTGGGCGGTGCGGCCGATGACGGCGACGAGCTCGACCTCCCAGTCGACGCTCTCGCTGGGCAGCGTCACGGCCGTGTACGGACCCGTGATCGACGTCGGGAACTTGGTGAAGACCGGTGGGGCGTCCGGTCGGCCGAACGGCGACTCGTCTGCGTGGTCGGCGTAGTTGAGGCCGATCGCGAAGACCTGCCGCGGCATCGGGGTCGGCGCCCCGAGGGCGGCCTGGTCGATCGCGATGTCTGCCTTGCCGTCCTGCCCGGCGGCCCACTCGACGAACTCGTCCCACTGCTCGTACAGGGCCTGCGGGTCGGCGGGGAACCGGCCGTCGCTCGCCTTCGCGACGTCGAGGCCGGAGCCGTCGGGGCCGAGGACGGTGGCGCGTCCGGCCAGGTTGGCGAGCTGCACGGGGGACTCCAGTGGGCTGGGAGGGACCGCACCGGGCGGGCCCGCAACGGGATGACTCCACCCTGAAACACAAAAGACTCGACTGTCAAGGGAGAATCTATTCGTATCCCGTCGTACTGTTTCCCCATGGCGAAGCGAACCGGGGCGGAGAGCCTCGCCGTGGACGTGTACGAGCAGCTGCGCGCCGACATCTTCAACCGCGACTTCGCACCGGGGGAGCGGTTGCTGCCGGTCGAGCTCGGGCAGCGCTTCGGCGTGAGCATCGGCGTCATGCGCGAGGCCCTGGGGCTGCTGTCGGCGCAGAGCCTCGTGCGCATCGAGCGCAACCGCGGCTTCCACGTCACGCCGCTCTCGCCCGAGGCGCTGGGCGAGCTGACGTTCGCCCGCAAGGTCAACGAGGGCGCGGCGCTGCGGCTGTCGGTCGAGCGGGGTGACGTCACTTGGGAGTCCGAGGTGCTCGCCGCCCACCACCGGATGGCGAGCCAGCCGGTCTACCTGCCCAGTGAGGGCCGGCGCAACAACGACTGGGCAGTCGCGCACGTCGCCTTTCACCACACGCTCATCGCCGCCTGCGGCAACGAGCTGCTGCTCGGCATCTGCGACCGTCTCTCCGACGCCGCCGAGCTCTACCGGGCCTGGTCCGCCGGGGCCAGGGAGAGCAGCACCCGCGACATCGCCGGTGAGCACCGCGGTCTGCTGGAGGCCGCGCTCGACCACGACCCCGACCTCGCGGTCCAGCTGTTCGAGGCGCACGTCGACCGGACCGCACAGCTCCTGCAGGAGCTCGCCGCGCACCCGGCCGCGGCACGCCGGCGCAGGAAGCCGGCCCCCGAGATGACATCCGCGGTCGACGCGTGACGGCGCCGGCCGCACCGCTGTCCGGGGCCATCGACCTGCACGCGCACCACCTGCCGACCCGCTACCGCGAGGCCGCTCTCGCCCACGGGCAGGCGCATCCCGACGGGATGCCCGCACTGCCCGAGTGGGACGAAGGCGACGCCCTCGCGATGATGGACGCCGTCGGCATCGCGGCAGCGGCGCTGTCGATCTCCTCGCCCGGCGTCGAGTTCCTGCCGTCGGGAGACCGGGCCGCGCTGGCGCGGGCCGTCAACGCCGACGGCGCCGCGACGGTCGCGCGCCACCCCGACCGGTTCGCCCTCCTCGCCACGCTGCCGCTCCCGGACGTCGACGCGTCGGTCGCCGAGATCGCCCACGCCTACGACGAGCTCGGCGCCGACGGCATCGGGGTGCACACCCACGCCGACGACGTCTACCTCGGCGACGCCCGGCTCGAGCCGGTGATGGCCGCGCTCGACGAGCGCAGCGCGGTCGTCACCATCCACCCGGTCTCGCCGTGCGGCTGGGAGCAGACCGCGTTCGGCCGGCCGCGACCGATGCTGGAGTTCCTGTTCGACACCACGCGGGCCGTCGTCAACCTGGCGCTCTCCGGGGTGCTGACCCGCCATCCGCAGATCCGGTGGGTGGTGCCGCACGCCGGCGCCGCGCTGCCGGTCGTCTCCGACCGGGTCGACCGGCTCCACCGGGTCCTGTCGGGCGAGCCCGACCCGGTCGACCTGATCGCCGCCCTCGGCACCGTCTACTTCGACCTCGCCGGCCTGCCGCTACCCCGGGCGCTGCCCGCGCTGCTGTCGCTGGTCGGGCCCGACCGGCTGGTCTACGGCAGCGACTACCCGTTCACCGGCGGCGAGATGGTGGCCGGCCTCGCGGCGCAGCTCGCCGGGTCGCCGCTGCTCGCCGGACCCGTTGCGCTGCAGGCGTTCCGCACCACGGCGCTCAGCCTGCTGCCGCGCCTGGCCTAGCGGCGTACGCGGCCCGCGATCTCCTCGAAGGCGGTCAGCGACGTCGGGTCGTCCACCGCGCCGAGGCTGAGGACGTCCGCGGCCCGCGCCCCGAGCAGGATCCGCTTGATCGGCACCTCGAGCTTCTTGCCCGTACGGGTGTGGGGGATCGCCGGCACGACGATGATCTCGTCGGGCACGTGGCGCGGCGAGGCCTCGCGCCGCAGCCGGTCGGCGACCGCGGCGCGCAGCGCGTCGTCGAGCTCGACGCCGTCGTCGAGCACGACGAACAGCGGCATCCAGTAGCGGCCGTCGGGCCGGTCGATCCCCACCACCAGCGCCTCGGCGATGCCGGGCACCTTCTCGGCGATCGCGTAGATGTCGGCGCTGCCCATGCGGACGCCGTTGCGGTTCAGCGTCGCGTCCGACCGGCCGTGAATGATCATCGTGCCGCGCTCGGTGATCGTGACCCAGTCACCGTGCCGCCAGATGCCGGGGTAGACGTCGAAGTACGTCGCGCGGTAGCGGCTGCCGTCGGGGTCGTCCCAGAGCATCACCGGCATCGTCGGCATCGGCCGGGTGGCGACCAGCTCGCCGACGTCGCCGCGTACGGGGTGCCCGGCGTCGTCGAAGGCGTCGACCGCGACGCCGAGCGGCGGGCAGGACAGCTCGCCGGCCTAGATCGGCACCGTCGGGGCCCAGAACGCCAGCGCCGAGACGACGTCCGTGCCACCGGACGTCGAGACCAGCGGCACGCTCGTCCCGAGCTGCTCGCGGACCCAGTACGACGCCCCCGCCGGCAGCGGCGACCCGGTTGCTCCGACGAGGCGGATGCGGGACAGGTCGTGGTCGACGGCCGGCTGGAGACCGGCCCGCTCCGAGGCGAGGAGGTAGCCGGGGCTGGTGCCCAGCACCGTCGCGCCGTGCTCCGCCGCGAGCCGCCAGAGCTGGTCGGGCTGCGGGCTCGCGGGGCTGCCGTCGTAGGCGACCACAGAGGCGCCGGCCAGCAGCGACGACACCAGGAAGTTCCACATCATCCAGTTGGTCGTCGTGTACCAGAGCATGCGGTCGGCGTCGGTGAGGTCGAGGTGGAACGCGCCGCTCTTGAGGGCGTCGAGGACGACCCCGCCGTGGCCGTGCACGAGGCCCTTCGGCACGCCCGTCGTGCCGGACGAGTACAGGACCCACAGCGGGTGGTCGAACGGGACGCGCGTCGGGACCAGCGTCCCCCCACCGCTGCTCGCCTCGGCCCAGCCCACGTCGCGGCGGCCCGTCGTCGGCGGCGCCAGCCCGAGGTGCGGCACGTGCACGACGGCGGTCGCGGTCGGCAGCAGCTCGGTGAGGGCGACGACCTCCTCGCGCCGGTCGTGGGCGCGCCCGCCGAAGTGGTAGCCGTCGGCCGCGACCAGCACGACCGGCCCGAGCTGTGCGAGCCGGGTGGCCGCCGCCGGCGCCGCGTAGTCCGGACCGCAGCACGACCAGATCGCGCCGAGGCTGGCGGTGGCCAGGAACGCGACGATCGCCTCCGCGCCGTTGGGCAGGTAGCCCGCGACGCGGTCGCCGAGACCGACGCCGAACCCGCGCAGGGTCGCGGCGAACGCGGCGGTCCGGCTCTCCAGCCCGGCCCAGTCGAGCTCGGCGGTGGCACCGTCCTCGGTGACCGCGACGACCGCGACCCCCGTCGGGGGTCGGTCGCGGAACACCTGGCTGACGTAGTTGAGGCTCGCACCGGGGAACCACACCGCCCCGGGCATCCGGTCGTCGGCGAGGGTGGCGGTGGGGGAGCCGAGGTCGACCTCGAACAGGTCGACGAGCTCGCCCCAGAACTCGCCGAGGTGGTCGACCGACCACTGCCACAACGCCCGGTAGTCGGGCAGCTCGACGCCGTACCGCCCGGACACCCGGCGGGCGAAGCGCGCGACCTGCGATGCGGCGGCGGCCTCGGGATCCGGGCTCCAGACCGGTTCGTCAGCGGACGGCATCGGCCACCCCCCGGGGCGCCGCTCCGTCGGTCACGTCGAGGACCTCGGCGAGCCGGTCGGCAGTGAGGGCGATGTGGTCGGTGAGCAACGACACGGCGAGGTCGGCATCGTGCGCGAGCACGGCCGCGGTCAGCGCCCGGTGCTCACCGGCGACGTCCCGGACCACCTGCCGGCCCTGGATCGACTCCGACCACCGACGCGAGAGCTCGCTCATGTCGCGCAGGCCCGCCGCCAGGTCGCGCAGCCGCGGGCTGGGTGCGGCGCTGATGAGCGTCGCGTGGAACTCGGCGTGGGCGAGCGCCCACTCCTCGGAGATCGGCACCTCGGGCTGGCCGTCCGGCGTCCGGGAGAGCCGGTGGTGGCTGGCCAGGACGCGCGCCTCGTACTCGACGTCGGCGTGCTCGACCGCATCCCGGAGCGCCGCGCCCTCGATGAGGATCCGGACCCGCGCGATGTCCCGGACGTCCTGCAGGTCGAGGCGTACGACGGCGAAGCCGAGCTGTGCCTCGGAGGTGACCAGGCCCTGCTCGGTCAGCCGGTTCAGCGCCTCGCGGACGACCGAGAGGCTGACCTCGAACCGCGTCGCGAGCGCCCGGGGACTGAGCCGGGACCCCGGCTGGTGACGGCCGGCGAGGATCTCCGCGCGCAGCTCGACGAGCACGGCGTGGCTGAGGCTCCGGGCGGGTCTCACCTCGGTCACGTCCCTCCAGCCTCGGATGTCGTCCGACGCCAGACAGTCGGGCGCGGCGGCAGCGTACGCGTCCCACGAGCGGCAGGTAACAGTCTGGATGCCACGATCGATTTCCTTGACCAGAATCCTTGACAGCGTGCAGTGTGACTTTGCACACTCGCCCCGTCCCACCGGCGGCACACGCGGCTCACCGGCGGGGCCGCGCCAGATCCATCCAGCCAACGGAGGCCAGCACGTGTCTACCAGCCCTCGCCTCACCCGCCACCGCAGCCGGGTGCTCCTGCTCGGCGTCAGTGCCGTCGTCGCCCTCGCGACCGCGGCCTGCGGCAGCTCGAGCTCCGGATCCGGCAGCTCTGCGCCGACCAGCGGCGGAGCCGCCAGCAGCACCGGCACGTCCAGCGCGGTCGCCGCGGACCTCGCTCAGTACTCGGCAGCGGCCACCAGCTACCCGACGGTCTCCACCATCCCGGGCGGGGTCAAGTCGCAGGCCGGCAAGACGGTCTGGTACATCCCGATCGGCGCCTCGGTCCCGATCCTCGCGAACTTCGGACTCGGCCTGCAGCAGGGCCTGGCGGCGGCGGGCCTGAAGTACCACCTCTGCGACGGCCAGTTCGTGCCCACCGACATCGCGTCCTGTCTGCAGCAGGCGCAGACCCAGGGCGCGAACGCGGTGGTCACCGGCTACATCGACTACGCGCTGCTGCCGGCCGCCTTCGACAACCTCACCTCGCACGGCATCCCGGTGCTGGTCGCCGGCGAGTCCGCCGACGGCGGCAAGACCGCGAGCACTCCCTCACTGTCGTTCTACGACGGCACGACGGCGCTCGACCAGGCGCAGAAGATCGTCATGGAGAGCGTCATCGCCGACAGCGGCGGCAAGGCCAAGATCCTCTACCTGGGCGTGACCGACTCGCCGTCGACCAAGGCCAGCGCGGTGTACGGCAAGCAGTACATCCAGCAGAACTGCCCGGGCTGCACGATCGACGAGGTCGACTACAACACGGCGGAGATCTCCAAGGTGCCGTCGCAGGTCGCCTCCGCCCTGACCTCGCACCCGAGCACCACCTACGTCGTCGACGAGCTCGACGCCGCGGGCCAGGGCACTTACTCCGGCATCCAGACCGCCGGCTTCACCAACAAGGTCAAGATGTCCGGCACCAACGGCGACCTCGACGCGCTGCAGCGCATCAAGTCCAAGACGGTGCAGTTCTCGGACGTGGGAGTGGACCCGATCTACATGGGCTGGCAGTACGCCGACGGCATCCTGCGCCAGCTGGCGGGCTCCGTCCCGGTCCAGGGCACGACCCCGCTCCGGTTGTTCACCAGCAGCAACGTCGGCAGCCTCACGCTGACGCCGGCCGCCTACGCCACGAACGCCTGGTACGGCGACGACAGCTTCGAGAACACCTTCAAGACCGCCTGGGGCGTGTCCTAGATGAGCGAGGCCCCGGCTCGGCTCGACGTCCGCGGACTGTCGAAGACCTTCGGCATGACCAAGGTCCTCGACGACGTCGTGCTCTCCGTCCAGGCGGGCGAGATCCACGGTCTCGCCGGCCAGAACGGGTCGGGGAAGTCGACTCTCGTCAAGATCGTCACCGGCTTCCACCAGATGGACGCGGGCGGCGAGTACTACGTCGACGGCGTCGCCATGCGGCAGCCGGTGCGATGGCGAGAGGTGCACGCGGCCGGGGTCTCGGTGGTCCACCAGGACCTCGGCCTGCTCGACCAGCTGACGATCGCGGAGAACGTCTGCATCGGCGGCTTCCCGACCTCGTACGGGCGGATCGACCGCAAGCGGCGTGACGCGCTCGCGGCCGAGACGCTCGCACGCCTCGGGGTCGACCTCGATCCCCGCGCGCTCGTGGGCGGCCTGACCGCCCCCGAGCGCGCGGAAGTCGCGATCGCGCGCGCGATGCGCGACCAGACCGGCGGGTCCGGGCTCGTGATCCTCGACGAGTCGACGCGCGCCCTGGGCGGCAGCGACCTCGTGCGCATCCACGGGCTGCTCCGCCGCATCGCGGCCTCCGGCAGCTCGGTCCTGATGATCAGCCACAACCTGCCCGAGCTGCTCGACGTCGCCGACCGCCTCACGATCCTGCGCGACGGCAGGACCGCCGGGGTCGGGATGGAGACCCGAGGGCTGACGGAGCAGGACATCGCCCGCACGATGCTCGGGGCGGCCGTCGCCGACGCGCCGCCGCGGTCGTCCACCCACGACCGTCCGACCGCGCCGGCCATGACGGTCACCGGGCTCACCGGTGGCCGCCTGCCGGCGCTCGACTTCGAGGTCGCCGCCGGCGAGGTGCTCGGACTCACCGGTCTGCCCGGCAGCGGCTACGAGGACATCCCCTACCTGCTCACCGGCGCGAAGGCCGCCGAAGGCGGCCGGCTCGAGATCCGCGGCAGGACGCTCGAGCTGCGCAAGGCGACGGTCGTGCAGTGCCTGCGCGCCGGCCTGGTCCTGGTGCCCGAGCGCCGCGACCGCGACGGGCTCGCGTTCGAGCAGAGCGTGCAGGACAACATCACGCTGCCGGCGATGAAGCACCACGGCAAACCGTGGTTCGTCGCCCGCAGGTGGCAGCAGGACGAAGCGCAGAAGGCCACGGACACGCTCGACATCCGGCCGCGCGACCCGCTCCTGCTGGTGAAGCAGCTCTCCGGGGGCAACCAGCAGAAGGTGCTGCTCGCCAAGTGGATGGCGCTCGCACCGGCGGTCATGGTGCTGCACGAGCCGACGCAGGCCGTCGACATCGGCGCCCGGCAGGACATCCTGCGCAGCGTGCAGCGCGCGGCTGACAGCGGCGTCAGCGTGCTGCTCGTCAGCAGCGAACCCGAGGACCTGGCCGCCGCGTGCGACCGCGTCCTCGTCTACGGCGAGGGCGGCCTGGTCGAGGCGACCTCGCTCCTGCCCGACGCCATCGTCGAGCAGATCTATGCAGGCACAGTCGGTACAGCCACCGCAGGGAGCAGCGCATGACCATGTCCGAGCAGGCCAGCGAGAAGCAGGCCGCACGCGGCGTGGGCCGACGTCCCCAGCCGGGGCCGGAGGTCACCACCGTCGAGGCCGCCCCGGTCGAACCCACCACGCCCCCGGCGCCGAGGGGTCGTCGGCCGGTGATGACGGGCGACCGGGCCCGCACCCTCGGCTCGCGCTACGCACTGCTCGTGGTCTGGGCCGTGATGGCGGGCATCTTCGGCGTGATCAAGCCGCACCTGTTCTTCACGGTGTCGGCGGGCCAGGGCATCTTCGGCTCGCAGTCGGCGCTGCTGCTGCTCGCGGTCGCCGCGCTGTGCACCTTCGTCGTCGGCGAGTTCGACCTGTCCTTCGCCGGGGTGATGGGTCTGTCGGCCACGATCGTTCCGGTGCTCGCCGGGCTGCACCACATGAACCTCGGCCTCGCCTGCTTCCTCGCCGTCCTGGCCGCGGTCGGCTGCGGGCTGGTGAACGCGTTCTTCATCGTCCGGCTCGGCGTGCCCTCGCTGATCGTGACGCTCGGCACGGCGAGCCTCTTCCTCGGCATCGCCGAGCTCATCTCCTCCTCGAACACGATCTCGGTGTCGAGCACCACCTTCACCAAGGTCGCGCAGCACCACCTGCTCGGCCTGCCGCTGTCGTTCTTCTACGGTCTCGCCGCCTGCATCGTCTTCGCGTACGTCCTGGCGTGGACGCCGCTGGGCCGGCACGTGATCTTCGTCGGGGCGAACCGCGAGGTGGCTCGGCTGGCCGGCATCAACGTCGACCGGGTGCGCGCCGCCAGCTACGTCATGGCCGGTCTGATCGCGGGGCTCGCCGGGGTGCTGCTGGTCGCCTCCATCGGCGGCTTCGAGGCCAGCAGCTCGTCGTCCTACCTGCTGCCCGCGCTCGCCGCCGTGTTCCTCGGGACGGCGATCGTGCGCCCCGGCCAGTTCAACCCGATGGGGACGCTGCTGGGCATCTACTTCCTGGAGACCGGCATCTACGGCCTCCAGCTGCTCGGGTACTCCGGCTGGGTCGTCGACGCGTTCTACGGCGCCGGCCTGGTCCTCGCGGTGACGGCGGCCTCGCTGATCCGCAGCCGTACCCGCACCGCCTGATCCGCGTCCGACGAGACCCACCTTCGCGAGGAGACCCATGCGCTTCGTCCGTGCCCTGACCGCCGCCGGCCCCAGAGTCGGTGTGCTGACCGGTGACGACACGGTCGCGCTGTCGCCGTCGACGACCGACCTCGAACCGACGTTCGGCGACGACGGCACGCGGCTGCTCGAGCTCGGTGAGGGCATCGTCGCCTCGCCCGGGTCAGAGGAGTCGCTGGCCGACCTGTCGCTGCTCGCGCCGGTGACGCCCCCGTCGATGCGCGACTTCATGGTCTTCGAGGAGCACGTGCTTCCCGGCTGGCGACAGGCCGGCATGAGCCGCGGGCCCGACGTCTGGTACCGGCAGCCGATCGGCTACTTCAGCAACGCCGCGACGCTGCGCGGGCCCCGCGACGCGATCGAGATCCCGGGTGGCTCCGAGCGGCTCGACTTCGAGCTCGAGGTCGGCGCGATCGTCGGCCGCCCGGCCGAGTCGGTCACGCCGGAGCAGGCGACCGGTCTCGTCGCGGGCTACCTGATCCTGTGCGACTGGTCGGCGCGCGACACCCAGTTCGCCGAGATGGACGGTCGGCTCGGGCCGTTCAAGGGCAAGGACTTCGGCTCCTCGCTCGGCCCGGTGTTCGTCACCCCCGACGAGATCGCGGGTCGCCGGTCGGGCACCGGCTTCGACCTCGAGATGACCTCCTCGGTCAACGGCCGGCGCTACGGCGGCGACCGGTGGACCTCGGCCTACTGGTCGTTCGAGGAGCTGGTCTCGTACGCATCGTGGAACTCGCGCGTCGACGCCGGATCGCTGATCGGCAGCGGCACCTGCCAGGGCGGCTGCATCCTCGAGCTCTCGACGCGGCACAGCCCGGCGGAGTACCCGTGGCTGGCCGACGGCGACGAGGTGACCCTGAGCATCGAGACGATGGGGGAGATCCGCGCCGGCGTGAGGGCGTCCAGCAGAGGCGCCTGGCCCGGCTACAAGACCGTGTCCGAAGCGGTCGCGGTCTGAGCGGGCTCGACCCCGTGCTCGACCCTGCCCTCGACCCGGACCCGGACGACCCGGTCCTCGTCGACTACATCGAGCGGCTGAGCCGCTGGGGGAGGTGGGGTGAGGACGACGAGCTCGGTGCCCTCAACCTCGTCGGCCCGGAGCAGGTACGCGCCGCCGCGGCGTTGGTCACCGACGGCCGGGTCATCGCCATGTCGCTGCCCTACGACCAGGCGGGCCCGCAGCCCGGCGGCCTGCGCAACAACCCGATGCTGGTGACGACCGCGACCGGGACCGACCACCTGGCGGACCGGCAGCGGACGTCGCGTGCGTCGTTCGGTGCACGGCCGGGGTTCGGCTTCTCCGACGACCTGGTGATCATGCCGACGCAGTCGGGTACGCAGTGGGACTCGCTGGCGCACATCTTCCACCGCGGCCGGATGTGGAACGGCTACAGCGCGGCCGAGCACTCGTCCGCGGGAGCGGCGCGCAACGGCATCCAGCGGTGGGCCGACAAGCTCGTCCTGCGGGGGGTGCTGGTGGACGTCGCCCGCCTGCACGGGGTCGACGCGCTCGACCCCGGCTACGCCGTCACCGTCGACGACCTCGAGGCGTGCCTGCAAGCATCCGGTACCTCGGTCGGCCGCGGCGACGCACTGGTCGTACGGACCGGACACCTCGGCGCACGCCGGGGAGACTGGGGCGACTACGCGGGCGGTGCGGCTCCCGGGCTCTCGCTGCACACCGCCCCGTGGCTGCACTCCCACCAGGTGGCGGCGATCGTCTCCGACACCTGGGGCGTCGAGGTGCGACCGAACGAGATCGCCCACTTCCAACCCCTGCACACGGTCGCGCTCGTGCACATGGGGCTGGCGTTCGGGGAGATCTTCGACCTCGAGGCCCTGGCCGACGACTGCGCGACCGACGGCCGGTATGCGTTCCTGCTGGCCGCGAGCCCGCTGCCGATCACCGGCGCCGTGGGCTCACCCGTCGGCGCCGTCGCGGTCAAGTAGCGGGGTCCGGGCCGCCGGCCCGGACCCCGCCACCGATCAGACCAGGTCGTAGCGGTCGAGCATCATCACCTTGTCCCAGGCGGCGACGAAAGCCGCCGCGAACGACTCTTGCGCGTCGTCGCTCGCATAGACCTCGGCGAGGGCGCGCAGCTCGGAGTTCGATCCGAACACCAGGTCGACCCGGCTGCCGGTCCACTTCTGCGCACCGGTCTCGCGGTCGCTGCCCTCGTACAGGCCGTCCTCGGCCGCAGGCTTCCACGTCGTGCCCATGTCGAGCAGGTTGACGAAGAAGTCGTTGGTCAGCTGACCAGGGCGGTCGGTCAGCACGCCGACCGTCGACTGCGCGGCGTTCGCCCCGAGGACGCGAAGACCGCCGACGAGGACCGTCATCTCCGGGGCGCTCAGGGTGAGCAGGTTCGCTCGGTCGACCAGCAGGTACTCGGCCGGCAGCTCGTGGCCCTTGCCGAGGTAGTTGCGGAACCCGTCGGCCGTGGGCTCGAGCGGCGCGAACGAGTCCGCGTCGGTCAGCTCGGCGGTGGTGTCCGTACGCCCCGGGGTGAAGGGGACCTCGATGCTCACGCCGGCGGCCTTAGCCGCCTGCTCCACCGCCGCGCAGCCGCCCAGCACCACGAGGTCGGCGAGGGAGACCTGGGTACCGCTCGCGTTGAACGAGGTCTGGATCCCCTCGAGCGTCCGCAGCACCTGCGAGAGCTGGTCCGGGTCGTTGACCTCCCAGCCCACCTGCGGCTCGAGGCGGATGCGGCCGCCGTTGGCGCCGCCCCGCTTGTCGCTGCCACGGAAGCTGGACGCCGCCGCCCAGGCCGCCGACACCAGCTGCGAGACCGACAGGTCCGACGCCAGGATCTGCGCCTTCAGCTCCGCGATCTCCGCGGCGGTGACAACCGGCCCCTCCTGCGCGGGGATCGGGTCCTGCCACAGCAGCGTCTCGCTCGGCACCAGCGGGCCGAGGTAGCGCTGGATCGGACCCATGTCGCGGTGGGTGAGCTTGAACCAGGCGCGGGCGAACGCGTCCGCGAACTGGTCCGGGTGCTCGAGGAAGCGCCGCGAGATCTGCTCGTAGACCGGGTCGAACCGCAGCGCGAGGTCGGTCGTGAGCATCGTCGGCGGCCGGACGAGCGAGCCGTCCTCCGGGTCGGGGACGGTGTTGGCGCCGCCGCCGTCCTTGGGCTGCCACTGGTTGGCACCGGCCGGGCTCTCGGTCAGCTCCCACTCGTACCCGAAGAGGTTCTCGAAGTAGGAGTTCGACCACTGCGTCGGCGTCGAGGTCCAGGTGACCTCGATGCCGCTGGTGATGGTGTCGCGGCCCTTGCCGCTGCCGAAGCTGTTGCGCCAGCCGAGGCCCTGCTCCTCGAGCGGGGCGCCCTCGGGCTCCGGGCCGATGTGCTCGTCGGGGCTCGCCGCGCCGTGCGTCTTGCCGAAGGTGTGGCCGCCGGCGATGAGCGCGACGGTCTCCTCGTCGTTCATGGCCATCCGGCCGAAGGTCTCGCGGATGTCCCGCGCCGACCCGAGCGCGTCGGCGACGCCGTTCGGGCCCTCGGGGTTGACGTAGATCAGGCCCATCTGCACGGCGGCGAGGGGCGCCTCGAGGTTGCGGTCACCGGTGTAGCGCTCGTCGCCGAGCCAGGTGTGCTCCGGGCCCCAGTAGACGTCCTCGTCGGGCTCCCACACGTCGGGTCGACCGCCGGCGAAGCCGAAGGTCGACAGGCCCATGGTCTCGAGCGCGCGGTTGCCGGTGAAGACGATGAGGTCGGCCCACGAGACGGTGCGGCCGTACTTCTGCTTGACCGGCCACAGCAGCCGGCGGGCCTTGTCGAGGCTGGCGTTGTCGGGCCAGCTGTTCAGCGGCGCGAAGCGCTGCATCCCGGCACCGGCGCCGCCGCGGCCGTCGCTGATCCGGTACGTGCCGGCGCTGTGCCACGCCATCCGGATGAAGAACGGGCCGTAGCTGCCGAAGTCGGCCGGCCACCAGTCCTTCGAGTCGGCGATGACCGCGTCGACGTCGGCGGCCAGGGCGTCGAGGTCGACGGTCTGGAACGCGGCGGTGTAGTCGAAGTCGGCACCCATCGGGTTGGCGACCGGCTGGTGCTTGCGCAGGATCTTGAGGTTGAGCTGGTTCGGCCACCAGTCGCGGTTGCCGGCGCCCTCGGTCGGGTGGTTCGGCACGTGCGCGACGGGGCAGGCGCTCTCGCTCTCCTGCGACTGCATGTCGGCCTCGTAGGCGTTGTGGCCCTCGGGCGTACGGGTCTGGTCGGTCACGGCGTTCCTTCCGGTGGGGCGGGCGGTGTCAGGCGTTCTCGGTCACGGGACGGGTGGAGCAGTCGGGGCACACGCCCCAGTAGACGACCTCGGCCTCGTCGATGACGAAGCCGTTGTCGTCGGACGCGGTGAGGCAGGGCGTGTCGCCGACGGCGCAGTCGACGTCGGCGACCAGGCCGCACGTCCGGCACACGACGTGGTGGTGGTTGTCGCCGACCCGCGCCTCGTAGCGGGGGACCGAACCTTGCGGCTCGATCCTGCGCAGCAGACCGGCGGCGGTCAGGGCGCGGAGCACGTCGTAGACGGCCTGGTGCGAGACGGCGCCGGACTCGGCGCGTACGGCCGAGATGATCGTGTCGGTGTCGGCGTGCGGGTGCGCGTGCACGGCCGAGAGCACCGCGAGCCGCTGACGGGTCACGCGCAGCGACGCGCCGCGCAGCAGCGCCTCGCCGTCGACCGTTCCCTGCACCCGTCCACACTGGCGCAAGATCTGGAACGAATCAAGTAACCGTTCGCTGAGAGCGTCAGGCTGTCAGCCGCTGCCGGGCCGTCGCCCTGGCCTCCGTGACGGTGACCGGCGTGCCGGCCTTCTGCAGGCCGGTGACGGGCATGTTCTGGTAGATCGCCTCGTAGGCGCCTGCCGGCACCTTGAAGGTCTCGTGCCAGATGGCGGCCCCGGCGACCTCGCCGGCGGCCAGCCGGTTCCAGGCCCGCCACACCGGCGCATGCTGGGCGTCGGGGTTCTTGGCGTACGCCTCGAGGGCCTCGAAGGACCGCCAGTACTGGACGATCACGCCGTCGTCGGTGCCCCAGACCTGGTAGCCGAGCAGGCCCTGCGACGGGTCCTGCTCGAGCTCGCCGAGCATGGCGACCATAGCGACGAGCAGGTCGGTGACGTGCTGCCCGACCGACGGGTCGTGGACCTTCGCGCCGATGAGGAAGACGACGAAGTCGCCCTCGAGCTGCACGGTCCAGCGCCCGGGGTTGATGTCCATGGGCCGAACCCTGGCACCCGCTCGGCCGGCTGGGAAGCGCGTCCGCGCCCTGGTCTCGAGCCGGTGTCCGAGGGGGGACTTGAACCCCCACGCCCCGTAAAGGGCACTAGCACCTCAAGCTAGCGCGTCTGCCATTCCGCCACCCGGACAGGTGACCAGCGCCCGGCGGAGAGCCGTGGCCTGGTGCGGTCGAGGACTCTACCGGTCGGCCCGGCGTCGGCCTCCCACTAGGCTCGAGCGTGCGCACCGACCTCAGCAGCGAGGAGCCGCCGTGACCGAGCCCGATCGCACCGAAGACGTCGCCGCGCACGCGCGCAGCCGAGTCGTCGACCTCTGCCGGGACCTCGTACGCATCGAGTCGACGAACCCCGGCAACGGCGAGCGGGAAGCGGCCGAGCACGTCGCCGGCCTGCTGACCGACATGGGTCTGACGCCCCACGTCAGCGAGACCGACAAGGGCCGTACGTCGGTGGTCACCCGCGTCGAGGGCGCGGACCCGACCCGCCCGGCGCTGCTGGTCCACGGACACCTCGACGTGGTGCCGGTGCAGGCGGCCGACTGGACCTATCCGCCGTTCGCCGGGGAGATCCACGACGGCATGCTCTGGGGCCGCGGCTGCGTGGACATGAAGGACATGGTCGCGATGACCCTCTCGGTCGCCGAGGGCTGGCACCGCGCCGGCGCGAAGCCGCCGCGCGACGTCGTCCTCGCGTTCACCGCCGACGAGGAGGCCGGCGGCACCAAGGGTGCGAAGGACCTCGTCGAGAACCACGCCGGGCACTTCGAGGGCGTGACCGAGGCCGTCGGCGAGGTCGGCGGCTTCAGCGTCACCGTCCGCGACGACCTGCGGCTCTACCTCGTGCAGACGGCCGAGAAGGGCATCGAGTGGCTGCGGCTCACCGCCCGTGCCCGCGCCGGCCACGGCTCGATGGTCCACCCCGACAACGCCGTGACCCAGCTCGCGACCGCGGTCTCGAACATCGGCCGGTACGACCACCCGGTCGAGCTGACCCCCACCGTGCAGCGCTTCCTCGAGGAGATCACCGAGGTCCTCGACATCCCGCTCGACCCCGACGACGCGGACACCGCCGTCGCGAAGCTCGGCAACATCAGCCGGATGGTCGGGGCGAGCCTGCGCAACACCTCGAACCCGTCGATGCTCGAGGCCGGCTACAAGGTGAACGTGATCCCGGGCGTGGCCAGCGCGCAGGTCGACTGCCGGTTCCTGCCCGAGCACGGCGAGGAGCTGCTGGCGAAGATCCGCGAGCTCCCCGGCCCCGGCATCACCGTCGAGAGCACGCACTCCGACATCGCTGTCGAGACGGCGTTCGAGGGGGACATCGTCGAGGCGATGGCGGCCGCGCTGAAGACCGAGGACCCGCACGCCCGGACCGTCCCCTACATGATGAGCGGCGGTACGGACGCGAAGCACTTCTCCACCCTGGGCATCCGCTGCTTCGGCTTCGCGCCGCTCCTTCTGCCGCCCGACCTCGACTTCTCGGCGCTGTTCCACGGCGTCGACGAGCGGGTGCCGACCGATGCGCTGGAGTTCGGCGCGACCGTGTTCTCCCGGTTCCTCGCGAGCACCTAGCTCAGGCCGTCGTCGGCGGACACCGTGATCTCGGCGATGCTCGCGGCGGTGTACGTGCTGCTGCCGGCGCCGCTCGTCGTGTCGCTGCAGAACGCCACGTCGGTCGGGTGCTTCGACCCGAGCAGCTGCACCGTGCGGCACGGCCCGGCCGTCGTCGACGCGCCGTAGCTGGTCCCGGCCGGCAGGTAGGCCGACACGCCCGCCGTCGCGGCCGACAGCGACTCCGGGCGGGCCAGGGTGTCGGAGAAGCCGCTCACCAGGCCGCCGCTGGTCATCACCCCCGAGATGCCGGCCGCGGACCGGAAGCCGCCCACCGGTCGGTCGAGGCCCAGCGCGCTCGCGGCGGAGCCGGCGGCCGGTGCCCCGGTCGTCGCGGTCGCCCCGCTGCCACCCGAGGCCGCTGCGGTTCCGCCGCCCGGGGCTGCCGTACCGCCGGCTGACGCGCTTCCGGCCGGCGGCGCGGAACGTCCGGCCGAGGCCGACCGACCAGGCGCGGGTGACGTCGATGTTGGTGTCGATGTCCCCGTGAGGCTCGACCCGGCGCCGGGAGCTGTCGACGAGGCCGGCGTGCGCTCACCGGAGCCGTGGTGGCCGCAGCCGGTGAGCGCCACCGCGGAGATCGGCAGCAGTGCCAGGAGCGCGATCCTGCTCATCGAGCCCCCTCCGACCGTGGTGGTCGAGGTGACCCTACGAGAAGCGCACGAGATCCCGGGGAGACCTCACGCCCAGCGCAGCGCGATGTCGTGCTCGAGCCGCGGGTTGCGCGGGAAGAACGCGTCCTCGGCGGGGTGGCCGACGTTGACCACGAGCAGCGCGTGGAAGCGGCCGTCGGGGAAGAACTCGTGGTCGATGCCGTCGGCGTCGAAGCCGGCCATCGGACCGGCGGCGAGACCCAGGGCGCGGATCGCGAGGATGACGTAACCGGCCTGGAGCGCGCCGGAGAGCGCGGCGGTCTTGTCCGCGACCGCCGCGTCGCCGGCGAAGTGGTCGCGCATCTCCGGCCGTGAGGGGAAGATCGCCGGGATGTGCTCGTAGAACTCCCGGTCCACGGCGAGCACTGCGGTCGCGGGGGCTGCGGCGGTCTTCGCGCGGTTGCCCTCGCTCATGTGCGGCGCGAGCCGCTCCTTGCCCTCCGGCGTACGCACCCACAGCAGCCGGAGCGGCTGGGTGTTGGCCGCGGTCGGCGGCCACTGGGCGAGCGACCAGATCTCGCGCAGCTCGTCGTCGGTGACGGGGGTCGGCGCGAAGGCGTTGGCCGTGCGCGCCTCGGTGAACAGCAGCTCGCGGCCGGCCTCGTCGAGGACGGGGAGTCGGGTGGGGGCGAACGTCATGGCGCTCGGTCCTTCCAGGTCACTAGGGAAAAGCTAGTCGATGCCGGCAACGTAGCACGTGGCTAGGATCATCCCCATGGCCGAACACGAACCCCGCGTATGCGATGCCGCACTCGCGCGTGCGTTCGACTTCTTGGGCAAGCGCTGGAACGGCGTCCTGCTCGGCACCCTGCAGAACGGGCCGGCCGGCTTCGCCGAGCTCCGCCGTGCGGTGGCCGGCATCAGCGACTCTGTCCTGTCCGACCGGCTGGGCGAGCTGACCGGGGCCGGCCTGGTGGTCCGTACCGTCGAGCAGGGTCCGCCGGTCTCCGTGTCCTATGCCCTCACCCGCAGCGGGGCCGCGCTGCTGCCCGCGCTGACGGCCCTGACCGAGTGGTCTGCGCAGAACCTCACCGCTGAGCGCTGCGCGGGCAAGCGGGCAGCGACCGACCGTCGGGCGTCCTGACCGCTCAGCCGACCGGCAGCGTCCGCCGGCGCGGCACGAACTTCTCCGACGCGGTGGCCAGCAGGTCGGCGAACGGAACCGGCTTCGACCACAGGTAGCCCTGCCCGCAGTCGCAGCCGCTCGCGCGCAGCCAGGCCGCCTGTTCGGCGCTCTCGACGCCCTCGGCGGTGGTCGTCATGTCGAGCGTCGCGCCCATCGCGATGATCGCGGCGGCGAGCTGTGCCTCGCGCTCCTGGGTGACCACGCCGTCCACGAAGGACTTGTCGAGCTTCAGGATGTCGATCGGCAGGTTCGCCAGGTAGGACAGCGAGCTGTAGCCGGTCCCGAAGTCGTCGACCGCGACGCGGATGCCCAGCCCCTGCAGCTCCGCGAGGGTCAGCCGGGCCTGGTCGACGTTCTCCACGATCGAGCTCTCGGTCACCTCGATCACCAGCCGCCACGGCTCGAGGCCGGTCGCGTCGAGGACGCCGCGCACCTCCTGGACGAAGTCCGGTCCGGAGAGCTGGCGGGCGGCGACGTTGACCGAGACGTAGACGGGGCCGAGCTCCTCGGGGAGGGTGCTGGCCTGCTCGACCGCCTTGCGCAGCACCCAGCTGCCCAGGGCAGTGATCAGGCCCGACTCCTCGGCGAGCGGGATGAAGCTGAGTGGGGCGAGCAGTCCGCGCTCGGGGTGCTGCCACCGGACGAGCGCTTCGATGCCGATCATCCGACCGTCCTCGAGCATCGTGATCGGCTGGTAGAACAGGACCAGCTCGTCGCGGCCGATGCCGGTCTCCAGCTCGGTTCGCAGCTGCAGCCGCGCGACCTCCTGGGCGTAGAGCGAGGCCTCGTAGTGCGCGACGTTGCCCGGGCCCATGCGCTTGGCCTGGTACATCGCGACGTCGGCGTTGCGCATCACCTCGTCGGCGCCGCCGCCGTCGTGCGCGGACGCCGACGCGAGGCCGGCGCTGGCCTGCACCACCAGCTCCTTGCCCGCGACCAGCACCGGCTCGGCGATGGAGGCGACCAGCCGGCGGGCGAACAGCTCGGCCTCGAGGGTGGTCGTCGCCTCGAGCAGGATCGCGAACTCGTCGCCACCGAGCCGGGCCACGGTGTCCTGCACCCGGCAGGCCCGCCGCAGTCGCTGCGAGACCACCGCGAGCACCTCGTCGCCGACGGCGTGGCCCAGTCCGTCGTTGACGTCCTTGAACTGGTCGAGGTCGAGGAACACGACGACCTCGTTGCCCTCCTCGTCCGAGCCCTGCCGGGAGAGCGCGTGGGTGAGGCGGTCGTGGAAGATCCGCCGGTTCCCGAGGCCGGTCAGCGCGTCGTGGAGCGCGTCGTGGGACAGCTGCTGCTCGAGCGCCCAGCGCGCGGACACGTCGCGGACGGTCAGCACCACACCGCCGACGGCGGCGTCCTCGCGCAGGTCCGAGAGGGTCGTCTCCGTCCGCAGCACCCGACCGTCGGCGTGCGGCATGCGCACCACGATCGTGTCGTCCTCGCCGACGGACAGCGCCTCGAACGCCGTCTCGAGCAGCTCGAGGTCGCCGGCGTGGACCAGGTCCGGGAGCCGGGTGCCGACCACGTCCTCGGGCGCCCTGCCCAGCAGCGACACGGCGGCCGGCGTGGCGGACACGACCGTCATGGTCTCGTCGAGCACGAGCGTGAGGTCGGCGGCGTTGCGCAGCAGCACCGCGAGGCGGTGCTCCCCGACCGAGTGCGCCTGCTGCTCGGTCAGCTCGGCCTGCAGGACGCGGTGGCGGGCCACGAGCCGCCGGAACCACACCGCCCAGCCGAGCGACGCGCCGACCAGCAGCAGGACGTAGATGCCGAATGCCTGGTCGTCGAGGTGCTTCTGCTCGGCGCGCAGGTCCGACTGCAACGTCGTGACCGCTGCCGCGGCCTGCCCGTCGCTGACGGTCCCGTCTGCGGCGCCCGGAGCGGTCACGATCGCGTCGACGACCCGGTCGGTGCGTTGCGCGGACACGCCGTGGGCGACCAGCTGCTCCTGGACGGACGCGATCGTCACGCGGTCGGACGTCGGGCGGGACATCAGCGAACCGGCGACGTACGCGGCGCCCACGCGCTCGCTCCGCACCGGTGCGGCGCGGTCGTAGACCCAGCCCAGCAGCAGCAGCTCGACGCCGATGATCAGCAGCGTCACCGCGACGGTGACGCCGCCGGCGATGCGGCGGCGCAGCGGCGTGCTGCTGTCCACGACCTCCACCACCACCCTGCTCGACAGACGCGATCCGACGCTCGGAAGATCGACAGACCGGGGGTGTGGATTGAGCGGACAGTTGTAGAGCACCCGTCCGGGGTGGGTCACGCGGGGCTGAACGCCGGGAGGCCTGGCCGGGCGCGCCGACGGAGCTCGACCCAGCGCCGGCCGTCGGGATACACCCGGGAACGCATGAGCTCCCACTCGCCGTACGACGCGTGCACCGAGAGGGTGACGCGGACGCCCGTCCGGGTCATCTCGCGCGGGAACCACACGCGCTGGTACTCGTAGCTCCGCTCGGCCATGGCGGCGACGAATCTACGGCATCGGGTGCTCAGGCGCTGACGTCGTCCAGGGCCGCGACGATCTCGGCGGGCAGGTCGAGCTGCTCGCTCTCCAGCGCCACCAGCAGCTGCGCCGCCGTACGCGCGCCGACGATCGCCGACGACACCTGCGGCCGGTCGCGGACCCAGGCCAGCGCCACCGCGAGCGGGGAGCTGCCGAGGCCGTCGGCAGCCGTGACGACGGCGTCGACGATCCGGGCGCTCCGCTCGTCGAGGTACGACTCGACCGTCCCGCGGGTCCGCTCGTCGGCGCCGCGGGAGTCGCGGGGGACGCCGCCGGCGTACTTGCCGGTCAGGACGCCGCCGGCGAGCGGCGACCACGCGAGGACCCCGAGGCCGTGGTGTGCGGCCGCTGGAAGCACCTCGAGCTCGACGTCGCGGCGCAGCAGGTTCCACTCCACCTGCGTCGAGGCGAGCGTGACCGGGCTGGTCGCGGCGGCGGTCGCGGTCTGCCAGCCGCTGTAGTTGCTGATGCCGACATAGCGGGCGCGGCCGCTGGTCTGGGCGTACGCGAGGGCGTCGAGCGTCTCGTCGAGGGGTGCCGCGTCCCAGGTGTGCACCTGCCAGAGGTCGACGTGGCCGACCCCGAGCCGTTCCAGGGACTCGTCGAGGTCGCGGAGCAGGCCGCGCCGGGAGGTGTCGCTCCGGCCGTGGGACTTGCCGCACTTCGTGGCGAGCACGACCTCCTCGCGCAGCCCGCCGGCGAGCAGCGAGCCGAGGAGCCGCTCCGCGTCGCCGCCGGTGTAGACCGCTGCGGAGTCGACCAGCGTGCCGCCCGCGTCCAGGAACGCCGTGAGCTGCGCGCCGGCCTCCTCGGCGCCGACGGTGCGCGCCCAGCCCATGGTGCCGAGGCCCAGTCGTGAGACGCGGAGCCCGGTCCGCCCGAGGGTGCGCTGCTCCATGCCGGAGACCTTAGGACCCGCGCTGCGGCTAGCCTCGGGCCGTGACGACCCTCGTCCTGCTGCGGCACGGCCTGACCGCGATGACCGGCCCCGTGCTCGCGGGCTGGACGCCCGGCCTCCACCTCGACGAGCGCGGCCAGAAGCAGGCCGATGCGGTCGCGGAGCGGCTGGCGCCGGTCCCGTTCGCGGCGCTCGTCAGCTCCCCGCTCGACCGCTGCCAGGACACCATCGCGGCCGTGCGGGGCCGGCTCGCCGCGCCGCCCGACGTCGAGGTCGACGACCGGTTCGGTGAGTGCCGCTACGGCGACTGGACCGGCCGCCCGCTGAAGGAGCTGGCGAAGGAACCGATGTGGAAGGTCGTCCAGTCGCACCCCAGCGCGGCGGTCTTCCCGAACGGCGAGTCGCTCGCCGCCGTGCAGGCCCGGGCGGTCACCGCGGTCCGCGACCACGACGCGCGGCTGAAGCTGTCGCACGGCGACGACGCCGTCTGGCTGGCGTGCAGCCACGGCGACGTGATCAAGGCGATCGTCGCCGACGCGCTGGGGACCCACCTCGACCTCTTCCAGCGGATCACCGTCGACCCGTGCTCGGTCACGGTGATCCGCTACACCGAGCTCCGGCCGTTCGTCGTCAAGGTCAACGACACCGGGGGCGACGTCGCCGCGCTGATCCCGCCCAAGCGGAAGGGCCGCCGGAAGAAGGCCAGCAGCGACGCCGCCGTCGGCGGCGGCGCGGGCTGACCCCCCGGTCGGATCGCAGGAGATCCGCGGTGGTCCTAGGCTCGGATTCGTGCCACGCCAGGTCCATCTGTTCGACCCGCCCGAGAGGTTCGTGGCGGGCACCGTCGGCCAGCCCGGTGACCGGACCTTCTACCTGCAGGCCAGCGGTGGCGGCCGCACCGTGAGCGTCGCGCTCGAGAAGGGGCAGGTGCAGCTGCTCGCCGAGAAGCTCACCGAGCTGCTCGAGGAGGTGCGGCGCCGCGGCATCGACGTGCCCGCCGGCCCGCCCCGGGAGATCGAGGACGTCGCCCCGCTCGACCAGCCCGTCGAGGAGGAGTTCCGCGTCGCGGCCCTCGCGCTCGGCTTCGAGGTCGACGCCGGCCTGGTGGTCGTCGAGGCGCAGGCGCCGGCCGAGGGCGAGGAGGCCAGCGAGATCGGCGACGACGACGAGGCCGGGCCGGACACCCTCCGCGTACGCATGCCACCGCGGGCCGCGCTGTCGTTCGTCACCCGGGCCGAGCGCGTCGTCGCCGCCGGCCGGCCGCCCTGCCCGCTGTGCGGCCTGCCGCTCGACCCCGCCGGCCACGTGTGCCCGCGCATGAACGGGTTCCGCCGCTGAGCGCGGCCGCGAGGCCGGGCGAACCCGACCGGCCCGGCGAGCTCGACGCCGACGACGCGCTGACGCTGCTGACGCGCGGCACGCTCACCATCGAGGGCCGCCTCGTCGAGGCGTCCAACGGCACGCTGCTCTGCCAGGTCGAGGCCGACGGCGTGCAGGCCCTCTGCGTCTACAAGCCGGTCGCGGGGGAGCGGCCGCTGTGGGACTTCCCGCACGGCACCCTCGCCGGCCGCGAGTACGCCGCGTACCTGGTCAGCGAGGCGACCGGGTGGAACCTCGTCCCGCCGACGATCCTGCGCGACGGCCCGTACGGCGAGGGCATGGTGCAGTTCTGGATCGACGTCGACCAGTCCGTCGACGTCGAGCGGATGGTGCGGTCCGCCGACCCGCGGCTCCGGTCGATGGCGGCGCTCGACGCGGTGCTGAACAACTCCGACCGCAAGGGCGTCCACCTGCTGCCCACGGTGGAGGGCGACGTCTACGGCTGCGACCACGGCCTGACGTTCCACGAGGACGACAAGCTGCGGACCGTGCTGTGGGCGTGGCACGGCGAGCCGCTCGACGACGAGGAGCAGGAGGTCGTCGGCCTGCTGGCCGACCTGCTCGCCGACGGCGGCGCCCTGCGGGAGTCGCTGGCGCCGTACCTGACCCAGGCCGAGCTGGCCGCGACCTCGCGGCGGGCGCGGGTGCTGCGCAGCATCGGCCGGTTCCCGGAGCCCAGCGGCGAC